>NZ_KV807780.1:8522-30087 GCF_001812125.1 Streptococcus sp. HMSC071D03 | reverse complement strand
TTCTAACGAATTACCGATTTCTGTCCCACTCTCATTTTTTTGATGATAAAAACGGAAGAAGCAAATCCCCCGTTTCACAAATCATTATTTTTCAGCTGTCAATGCTGCCATAGTGATGTAGTTGTATGGTTTATTGAAGTGTGGCAAGAAGAATAGGTCTGTCAAGGCCAATTTTTCAATTGTAACGTGTTCTTGGATAGCAAGTGAGAACATGTGGATTCCCATAGCGATTCCAGGATCACGTGATACCATTTGAGCACCAAGGATTTCACGGCTATCTTTGTCGAAGACAATCTTGATAGCTACTTCATGGTTGTCATGTTTCATAAATTCTGGTTTTTGAAGATCGTTGAAGCCAGTTTCAGTTGCATTGTAACCTGCAGCTTTTGCTTTTTCAAGTGTCAAACCAGTTGAAACCATGTGAAGACCATAGATAGAGATACCATTTGATCCTTGAACACCGATTCCTTCAAGTTCATGTCCACAAGCGTTGTAAGCACCTACGATACCAGTACGAACTGCGTTTGATGCAAGAGCGATGTAGCTAGTGTCTTTACGAGCGTTATCATAAACAGTCGCACAGTCACCCACAGCGAATACACCTGGGATAGATGTTTCTTGTTTTTTGTTAACAAGGAAAGCACCGTTGCGGAAGAGTTCAATCTTACCATCAGCAAGAGCTGTGTTAGGACGGAAACCAACTGCAAGGATAACCATATCAACGTCAAAGCTTTCTTTGTCAGTGATCAAGCGTTCAACTTTACCATCACCTTCGATAGCTTTAACAGTTTGACCAAGTGCCAAACGGATGTTGTGGTCTTCCAAGTTTTTAGCCATCAATTGAGTGAAGTCTTTGTCGTAGTAACCGTTCAAGACTGTGTCTACGATGTCAACAAGGACAACTTCTTTTCCAAGACGTTCGAATGCTTCAGCAAGCTCAACACCGATATAGCCACCACCAACAACAGCGATACGTTCAAGGTGTTTGCTCTTGTCAGCAAGTTTATTAATCACTTCTTCAGCGTTTTGGTACAATTTAACGAATTGTACATTTTCAAGAGTAGCTTTGAACTCACGGTTATCTTTAACAATTTCAACACCTTCAATTGGTGGCAAGATTGGTGTAGAACCAGTTGCAAAGATCAATTTTTCGTATGATTCTTTGTGTTCTTTTCCGTCAACTTCTGCAGTAACAACTTTGTTGTCATAGTCGATTGAAAGAACTGGTGAGTTCATGTAAACTTTAGCACCCTTTGCTTCCAATTTTTCTTTATCTGAATAGAAGAGACCTTCTGGACCATCGATTTGCTCACCAATCCATAGAGCCATTCCACATCCTAGGAATGAAATGTTTGAGTTTTGGTCAAAGACAACGATTTCATTTTCACTTCCAAAATTGTCCAACATAGTGTTGATACAAGCAGTTCCAGCGTGGTTAGCGCCCACGACTACGATTTTACTCATAAGATAATTCCTACCTTTAAATTTTTTATTTACCTTCCTAGTATATCATTTTCTGTGAGCGTTTACAAGTTTTTTACTTATTTTCCTTTATTTTTGGAAATATCGACAACATATATTAATTTATTTTCAGCGCTTTCAAATTTTATTTTAAGGAAATTTAGTTTGTTTGAGCATATTTCTTGACTTTTTGTAAAAAACAATTTGTGAAAACGCTAACTTTATGATATTCTATTTATATGGAAATGAAATATAAATCTTCAGATTGCTTTCATATCTGGATTTACAACTATTTCCAATTGATTTGAAGGGAGTTGATTTTTTGCCTTTCAGTTCATTATCTGAACGGTTAATGGGAACTACGATTACTATTTCCTTGGTACATGAACAAGCGGATAATCTTCTCCGTCAAGCTTTTAATTTGCTCAAGGAACTTGAATTTCGATTTAATGCGAATAGCACCGAATCGGAATTGATGGAAATTAACTATCAGGCGGGAATTGCCCCAGTTAAGGTCCACCCTGATTTGTTTGAACTGATTTCCTTAGGTTTAGACCATAGTCTAGCGCCTGGAAGTCATCTCAATATCGGTATCGGTCCCTTGGTTCAAACCTGGCGTATTGGTTTTTCCGATGCGAAAGTTGCTAGTCCTGAAGAAATTTCTTCCGTTTTACCATTGATAGAGCCCCGTTTTATCAAGCTTGATTCAATTGATTCTACTGTTTTTTTAGAAAAAAAAGGGATGAAAATTGATTTAGGTTGTTTAGCGAAGGGCTATAGCGCAGATAAGGTTGCTACTTTCTTAAAAGAAAATGGTGTCACTTCTGCTCTTATCAATCTTGGGGGAAATATCCTTACCATTGGCAATAACCAAGCCAGAAATGGACAACCTTGGCAAATTGGTATTCAAGACCCTAATCATCCACGTGGTAATCACCTGATGACCTTATCTATTACTGGAAAATCCGTTGTTACTTCTGGAATTTATGAACGGCATCTTGAAATCGATGGAAAGGATTATCATCACATTTTCGATAGTGAAACTGGCTATCCTATTGAAACGGATTTGGCTAGTTTAACGATTATATCTGACCGCTCAGTTGATGGTGAGATATGGACCACACGATTGTTTGGCCAACGTAGCGCTTCTATCATTTGGCAAATCGAAAATATCGATGGAATCGAAGCCATCCTTATTGATAAAGATGGACATATCGCTTGTTCATCCGGTATCCAAAGATAAATAATAAATAATGCAAAAAGAGAAAGGAAAGCTCATGCTAAAACTTATTGCTATTGTAGGAACTAACTCTAAATGTTCCACAAACCGCCAACTGCTTCAATATATGCAAAAACACTTTGCTGATAAAGCAGAAATCGAATTGGTAGAAATTAAAGACCTACCAGTCTTCAACAAACCAGCCGACAAACAAATCCCGGCTGAGGCTATGGAAATCGTAGCTAAAATCGAAGCAGCTGATGGTGTTATTATTGGTACTCCAGAATATGACCACTCAATTCCAGCTGTACTTATGAGCGCCCTTGCTTGGATTTCTTACGGAGTATTCCCACTTTTGAATAAACCAGTCATGATTACTGGTGCTTCATATGGTACTCTTGGTTCTTCACGTGCTCAATTGCAACTTCGTCAAATTTTGAATGCGCCAGAGATTAAAGCGACAGTTCTACCTGACGAATTCTTGCTTTCTCATTCTCTTCAAGCATTTGATAAGAATGGTGACTTGGTAGATCTTGATGTTATCAAGAAATTGGATGCCATCTTTGATGACTTCCGTATCTTTGTCAAGATTACAGAAAAATTGCGTAATGCACAAGAACTTCTTCGTAAAGATGCAGAAGAATTTGACTGGGAAAATTTGTAAGATAGGAGATCGAAAGAATGAAATTTGTTGGACTTGTTGGATCAAACTACGACCAATCATATAACCGCAAACTCTTGGAATTCATCCGTCGTAATTTCAAACTGAAATTTGAATTAGAAGTTCTTGAAATCGATGAAGTTCCAATGTTTAACCAAGACGAAAAATGGGACGAAAGTTTCCAATTGCGCCTTCTTTACAATAAAATTACTCGTGCTGATGGTGTGATTATTGCTACTCCTGAGCACAACCATACAATTTCTGCTTCACTCAAGTCAGTTCTTGAATGGCTTTCATATGAAGTACATCCATTTGAAAACAAACCAGTGATGATCGTGGGTGCTTCTTACTACGACCAAGGAACTTCTCGTGCCCAAGTTCACCTTCGTAAAATCCTTGACGCACCAGGGGTGAATGCCTATACTCTTCCAGGGAATGAATTCCTTCTTGGAAAAGCTAAAGAAGCTTTTGATGCTAATGGAAATATTATCAACGAAGGAACTGTTAAATTCCTTGAAACTTGTTTAGATAACTTTGTCAAATACGTAGGAGTCGTTTCTAAATTGAAAAAACCAAAACCAATTGAACCAGAAGACTTGGATTGTGGAAAACCAATCGCTACAACTATTACAGAAGTTGACCCTGATGATCCAGAATGGGTAGAAAAAGTTGCAGAAATTACAGGCGCTGTGTCTGGTGATACATATGTTAAACTTGACCATGGTATCTTGACTGTTAACCAAATTGATATGTTCTTGAAAGCTATGCCTTTTGAATTGACATACGCTGACGATAACAACCAATTCCTCTACTACAACAATGCTCACCAAGATCCAGACACCATGTTTGCAAAACGTGTACCATCTCAATCTGGTAGCCGTATGTCAACAGTTCATGGATCACTTCCACCTGCACGTATGAAAAACGTTGAGTGGGTTATTGGTACGCTTCGCAATGGCAACCAAGAATACGTACGTACAATTGTTCCAGGTTCACCTGCAGGTGTTATCAATACTCACAACTACCAAGCTATGTACTATCCTGATGGATCATATGCTGGTATCAATGAAATTGTCTTTAACTTCCAACCATGGCTTGACTGGTACTTGAAAGAAACTGGTCAACGTTTGGTAGGAGGAAGCGGTCCGTTTGCTCCTGCTGGAGGCCACGGTGACGCAGATGCTACTTCTGCTACTTCTGGTGCTTCTGATGCCGGAGGTCACGGTGATGGAGGTCATGGAGACGCGGATGCTACATCTGGGGCAAGTAACTAGAATCTAATACTAAAGGAACCTCTTTAGGTTCCTTTTTTTTAAAACAAAAACTCGGTTAGATTTTACTAACCGAGTTTTCTATATCTCAAAATTATGAATTTGGATCGTCAAGACTACGACCATGCAGACCTTTTTCACGTTGTACCTGACGAAGTTTCTCAGGAGTCACATCATTTCCATCTTCATCTACGATTTTGATCCCTTCAATGTGATGACGAACTGAACGACGATAACCTTCAATATATTCCTCACGAAGTTTAGCTTGTTCTACTTTTTCTTCTGCAGTCAAGCCTTCTGTTTTTTTCTTTTTAGCAAGCTCATTAATACGAGCGATTTTTTCTGGTGTCATATATGGACCTCCAATCTACTATTTAGTTTCTATTTTGTATTAAGAAGATTAAAAGCAGCGACTGTTTTCGCTTTATTGACAAGTTCAGCTAGAATAGCCAAACGATTATTCTTAACATCAACATCATCTGCCATAACCATTGTATTATCAAAGAAAGCATCAATAACTGGACTAAGAGCAAATAATTGCTCTAATTTATCACTAGCTGAACCTTTCAATTCTAAGCTTTCTACAGCTTGAGCTAGTTCTTTTTCTTGTTCATTTTCAAAGAGGCTAGTATCAACTTTGACTGAGCCTTCTGCTTTTTCCGCTAGGTTGAAGGCACGAGATAATGATTCAACTGATGATTTGTAGTTTTCAGTTTTTGCAGCTTCAGTTAAGGCTTCTGCTGCTTCAATCATATCTGCAACAACAAAGTTTGAACTTGCAAGAACAGCTTCCTTAATATCTTTTGAAGTAGAACCTATCATCTTATCAACACGAGCTTTGATGAAGTTAAGCACTTCTTCTTGATTATCGTAAGTTAGGCTATCAAATGATAAAGCATAAAGGCTAGCAATCAATTCGTCCATTGGAATATTCCATCCAAAGTCTTCCAAGATACGGACAATCCCTTGTGTTGCACGACGAAGAGCATAAGGGTCATTTGAACCAGATGGAATCAAGCCAACAGAGAAGAAGGACAAAAGAGTATCCAATTTATCAGCTAGTGCAAGGATAGCTCCGACTTTAGACTCAGGAAGAGCTCCGTCAGCAGAATCTGGAAGGTAGTGTTCACGGATAGCTTGTGCCACTGTAGCATTCTCACCAGCGAGAAGCGCATATTTCTCACCCATGATCCCTTGAAGCTCATCAAATTCACCAACCATACCAGTCAAGAGGTCAAACTTATAAATAGCTGCAGCACGAGCAAGGTCAACAGTTTCATCAACTGATAAACCTGCTTTTTCTGCCAAAAGGATAGCAATTTGCCCAGTACGAATCATGTGTTCACGTAATGAACCAATCTTTTCATGGAAGGTTACGTGTGATAATTTAGCTACAAGATTTTCAATCTTCAATTTTTGGTCTTCACGCCAGAAAAATTCACCATCTTCAAGACGCGCAACTAAGACTTTCTCATTTCCTCGGATAACATTATCCAAATACTCTGCATTTCCGTTACGGACAGAAATAAAGTTTGGTTTTAGATTTCCATCAAGGTCACGAACTACAAAGTAGCGTTGATGAGTCTCCATTGAAGTGACCAAAACTTCTTCTGGAACCTCTAGGTACTTAGGATCAAAATTCCCCATGAAGGCAGTTGGGTATTCAACCAAATTCAGAACTTCATTCAAGAGTCCTTCATCAATTTGTACCTGAACACCTTCTTTAGCTTCAATAGCCTTAATTTGCTCACGAATCATATTTTCGCGTTCAGTGCTATCAGCAATAACATAAACTTTGCGCAGGTCTTCTTCATAGCTGTCAGCATGCTGAATTTCTACTTCGTGACCAAGGAAACGATGTCCACGGCTAACTCTTCCTGAATGAATATCTAAGAAATCCATATCGAGTGCCACATCATCCAAAAGAACTGTCAACGTATGGACTGGACGAATATATTCAAAGGTATTGTTTGCCCAGTGCATACTTACTGGGAAGCTTAAACTAGCCAAAACTTCTGGAATTCCAGCCAAAACTTCCTCAGCTGGTTTTCCAGCCTCATGCTTAGTTACGTAGACATATTCTTCACCTTTGATTTCACGAAATTCGATATCATCTACAGTCAAGCCTTTACCACGGACAAAGCCTTGCGCTGCTTTAGAGAAATTTCCTTCTGCATCCAAAGCAATTTTTTTAGAAGGTCCTTTAAAATCTTCAGTCAAATCCGTTTGTTGGTCAGCCAAACCAAGTACGCGAACAGCCAAACGACGTGGAGTTGAGAAGGTTTGAATTCCTTCGTATGAAAGACGGTTATTATCCAAGAAGGCTGCCATTTTTTCGCCTAGTTGTTTTTCACTTGGTGTGACAACGTAGGCAGGTAACTCTTCGAGTCCTAGTTCTACTAATAAGTTTTTTGTCATGTTTTTTCCTTTACACAATCAATTAATTTTCTTCAACAAGACCTTTAGTAGTGGGGGACGCAAGCAAACCTTCGGTTTCATTGCTAACTGCCAAGCCTTAAGTTTCGTCAGTTCCCCAGTCGGATAAGAAACTTCTTATCCGACTTTCACTACAGCGGTCTTGTTTTATTTAGCGACCAACGGTCGACTTTCAGTCATTTATTCCTATAATTCTGCCTATTCTTCCTCTTCTGCTAAGAGTTTTGCGCGTGTAGCTTCGTCAAGAAGTGGGTATCCAAGTTTCTTACGTTCGGCGACGAAAGTTTTAGCTACAACACGGGCCAAGTTTCGGATACGAGCGATATAACCAGCACGTTCTGTAACTGAAACTGCTCCACGAGCATCAAGCAAGTTGAAGGTATGTGAACATTTCAAAACGTAGTCGTAGGCTGGATGCACAAGACCTAGTTCTAATGCACGTCCAGCTTCTTTTTCAAATTTTTCGAAGTTTTCAAGAAGCATGTCTTGATCTGAAACTTCAAAGCTGTATTTTGAATGCTCGTATTCAGGTTGAAGGAAGATTTCTCCGTATTTAACACCTGGAGCCCACTCAATATCATAAACAGAGTCTACTTCTTGGATATAAGAAGCTAAACGTTCCAAACCATAAGTAACCTCGGCTGTAACAGGACCAGTTGCCAAGCCACCGACTTGTTGGAAGTAAGTGAATTGAGTGATTTCCATACCGTCAAGCCAAACTTCCCAACCAAGACCTGCTGATCCAGTTGATGGGTTTTCCCAGTTATCTTCAACGAAACGAATATCGTGTTCCAAAGGATTGATACCCAATTTTTCCAATGACTCTAGGTAGAGCTCTTGAATGTTTGATGGTGATGGTTTCATCACCACTTGGAATTGATGGTGTTGGTAAAGACGGTTTGGATTTTCCCCGTAACGACCGTCTGCTGGACGACGTGATGGCTCTACATAAGCTGCATTCCATGGCTCAGGACCAATAGCACGAAGGAAAGTGTAAGGACTCATGGTTCCCGCACCTTTTTCGTTATCATAAGCCTGCATGAGCATACAACCCTGGTCATTCCAGTATTGTTGCAAAGTCAAGATAATCTCTTGGAAGGTTAGTTTTTTAGACATTATTAACTCCTTTTTTATCTAATTTCTTGCGACACGAGTCTGCCTCGTCGATTATACGAGGCAAGACGAGTTAGTACTGCGTCTAGCTCAGACACCCTAGTACTGAGCGTAAGGCAGTCCGACTGTAAGGAGGTCTCTGCCACTGACACAGTAAAATGTTAATTTCTTAGACATTGAATACTCCTTAATTAAAATTAATTTCTTGCGACCTAGAATACAAAAAGAACCGTGTCATTGCTCCTAAGTCAAGTGACCTAGGGGCGTCAGAAACGCGGTTCCACCCTAATTTATTACTTCATTATTTATAAAAAATATACCAAAAGCGCCACACTCATCTCTCAATCACCTGGCTCTCACTACCACAGGCTCGCTTAGGATTTACTGATAAGATATTCTTTCTTGACGTCTATTATAACAAAAAGGAATGAAAAAGTAAAATTATTTTATCACTAGTCCTATATATTTCTTAGCCAAATTAATTTAACTGCCCCTTTTTTGCCCTTTTTGAACAAAAAGAAAAACCGCTACTCCTAAGAATAGCGGTTTAATCATGTTTTTAAGCTACAAATGTAGTCGCTCTATTATTTAAGAGTAACAATTTGCTAATCTTATTTCCGCCCAGTATTAGTGGGTTAATTCCTCCATTTTCAACTTTGGCAGGAATTTGGTAGGTAAATTGATAATCCAAGATTATCTAAACTGTTTGTAATCTCTTCTGAAATTGTTGAATCACCTGAATAATACCAGTGACTATATGTATTCAACGTGGTTGACTTATCAGCGTGTCCTAATCGATATGAAACATATAAAGTATCCTTATGTAACACATTTATAAGATAAGATGCATGACTATGTCTTAATCCTTTCCCCGTAATTTCTGGTACACCAGTAATCTTAGCATGCCTTTTTATTATCCTAGAAATTGTAGACTTACACAAGGGGGCACCAAAACGTGATATTACATAATCTTTATCATCATTCTTGATTTGAACTTCTCGCCATTTTTTAAGTGTTGTAATCGTAAAATCATCTAAATCAATTTTACGATTCCCTGCTACTGTCTTTGTTTGTTGTTTAGCATACCATACACCGTTTTTATCTTTCTCAATCGTCGAATGAACATGAATCCATTTACGTTCAAAATCAATATCTTCCCATTTAAGAGCAATACCCTCACTAACTCTTAAACCAGTCATAAAATATAACCAGATCGTCATGTAATTATGGAGTCCCTCATACTCACTAATATCAAAAGAGTTTATTACCTTCTTAAATTCATCAAATGTCCAAAATTTTGTATCAGGGTGCTTTCCTCTAGGATTATCTAATCCTTTAAAAGGAACTCTATCAATATAACCCAATCTTTCTGCATAGCCCAGACATGCTTTAAATCTAGACCACATATTTTTAGCATAGTTACTAGAATACTTGTCTATAATAGCTAAGCGAAATCTTTCACAGTCAATAGTACTAATATCTGATAATTTTTTACTACCAAATTGCTTAATAAATAACTGATGATGTGGTAAAGCGGTCTGATAAGTTACAAATTGAACTTTTTGTTGATAATATTTTAAATAAATCTCTTCCATAAACTCTCTAAAAGTTAGAAAACTATTATTAATAGTAGAGTTCACAAATTCATGTTTTAAACGAAGTATCTCTTCATATGCTTCCTTAAAAGAATTAAACGGTAGTCCCTGTTGATTTTTCCTTCCTTTCTTTTGAATTCTTTTCCCAGTTATTGGATCAACTCCTAATTCAATTTGAAAATAAATTTTTCCTTTTGAATCTTTGTATACACCTTTATATTTCTTTGTCTTTGATATAACCATTTTTCTCACCTTCTATATCTGAAAAAGAAATACCAATTAAATTTTCTACAATATTTTTAGGAGCAATGCCTAACCTTTTATTATCGAAAGGTGAACATCCTAATTGTACCGCATTCTTATCATTTTTTCTAGCTTCTTCAAACTTTTTTACAGCAATCTTTTTTGCTTGTCTAATAATATTTCTCGATGTGTGCTCTGGAAAACCAATCGCAACTAAATCTTTATAGTTTACTGTTTCCATGATTTTACTACTTCCTTTCTTAGATTTTTTCACCTCCATGGCATGACTGATGAAGTCATCATAAGAATTACACTTACTGCTCTTTTACGGTGGCAGCCTGAACGGTCAGAAGTATCATTGTATATCATTTGTATCATGGCATATAAAGTATCGCTCTATTTTATTGATGGTTTTAATGTCGCTCTTATCATGGCGAGCCATTCAAAACTGCTCCACAAATGAGGAAAGTACCATTTTGGACTATTCAATTGTCAAAGAACAAATAAAAAATCTCCTCATTTTCACACTCTATGAAATTGAGGAGATTATTTTCCAAAGCGAATTTTATCAGGAAAATCTGTCAATCCCAATAGGTAGTCTGTACTGACATCGTAAAAGTTTGAGAGAGTTACCAATACATCTGCCGTTAAGGCATGCTCACCCCGCTCAATTTTAGCATAAGCTGAGTTTGTAAACGAAAGTATTTTAGCTATTTGTTTTTGGGTCAAATCGTGATCTTCCCTCAAATCTCTCAAACGTCTGTACATCTAGCTTTCTCCTGAGAAAAGTATAATATATAAAACTAAGAAATCATTCAAAGTGTCCAAATTGGACATTTTGAACTAAAATTAATTTATTAAACACTTCTCATAAGCATATCTATTATAGGTAAGACGATATTAAGAAAGACGGTCAAAATCTATTAACCGTCTAAAAATAAAAATGTTATAAGCTATTAAAAAATCAGCAGTAATCCGGTAACAAAAGTCGCATAATTTTGTTAAGAAAGGAATTAATGATGTTCAGATTACTGCTAACCAGAAAATTGAAAAATGGTCAACATGATATTTCTAATGTGAATCTCTTACTTTCAGAACCTAAAGGTTGAATAATAGCCACCCCTACTTATCAATAAAATTATCCGTTGCATTAACAGATGTATATAAATCACTCCATGGAACCAAAGCAATTAACTAGACTTTATTTGTCAATAACCACAAAATTAGATTAGAAAAATCATTAAAAATTAATTGGCATCCTTTGTGATGCTTTCTCAATAAAAATAATACTTCTCAATATTTTAACTGAACTAAAGTAATAGCAATAATGGTATCTTGATTGTATTCTTCTAAAATAGATTGCCCTTCACATTCAACTGTGATTGATTAAATGTTAAATGTTTCTAAAAATATATTCCAAAGGCGCTCTAAATTCTCTATATCAGCTATTTTTTATCAGCTATCAACTTCTATCATACCTCTTCAATAGCGTGCTGAATATTAGCGATAATACCGTAATAGATACACCAATAATAAAAATATTAAAAGTATTGTTAGGATTTAAAACTACTGAGAAAAAAACAGTACCTAGTGGCATAAAAAGGATCGCTACTGAAAAGATAATTCCAAAGACTCTGCCAAGAAACTCATTATCTACATCTCTTTGAACAATAGAGAAAAATTGGATATTAAAAATGGAAAGAAATAGACTAAATAACGCTGGAGAAAAAATTAGGATAATGAGGTTATGGAATATAAAATAAAGCGGTGCAGTTAGCATTAACATTAAGCCTGAACACGCTGAAAGGCGAAGCAAACGTCTACTTGACAAAGATCTATTGACAAAACTACTTAATATCGATCCCAAAAAACCACCAATTGCTTGCGCTGTTAGAAAGCTTCCATAAAGTCTATCTGAAATTCCTTCAAACATTTGACTACTATAAGGTAATAATAAATTATAGGCTGCTAGAACAAAATTAACCAAAGCAGAAAGAATGATAATAATAAAGATTGGTTTATGGCTATAAACATACTTGAATCCTACTTTTAAGTCGTTAAAGACTCCACTTATTGTCATTTCCTCCTTTGTATCTACTTCTTCATTCACAGGTGTAACAAATAAAATCAATAAAGCTGCCATTAGAAAGGATAATCCATCCAATAATAGCACCCCCCGCACCCCTAGAATGTTGTACAAGAAGATTGCTACCATAGGAATCGTTACTTTTATTACAGTACTCGTTGTTTCTAATAGTGAATTTAGTTTGGAAATACTATCTTCTTTTACGACTTCTTTCGTAAAAGCCTTGTAGGACGGTCCTGAAAATGCGCTCATAAAAGCCAATATGACATTTGTGATAACAATCGCATAAACTAACCATTGTTCTTTAGAGATTAATGATAGAACTATGCAAGCGATCCCAGATAAGAAATTTGTTCCAATGATAATTTTTTTCCGCTTAAAACTATCTGCAATGACTCCACCGAATAAATTGAATAGAACCCCGATCACCTTTTCTAATGATTGATAAATGGCAACCAACGATAAAGATGTTGGATTTAGTCCGGCCAGAAAGGTATTATTAGCGAAGTCAAACATGATATCTCCGATTTTAGATACCCCTTTACTCATGACAAGATAACTTATATTCTTTGTTTTTTTATTTTCCATTAATATTACCTCATATTATCTTTTTCAGGTCCTCCATTAGCAATGTCTAAATGCTACCACAATTTGTATAAGGCACTATTTAATTTCATCATAGTTTAACAATAAAAGTATATCTACAACCTATCATTACCATTATTAGTGTTATAAGACACCTTAAATAATGGTTGAAAGAAACTATGAAATAACTTTGAAAGTATCACTCCTTCAAAAGAGCCTTTAAAACCCAAAAATTCTAAGGATGGAAATGTTGATTTATCCACTTTTATAGAATCTGATTTTTATAAAAATAGGAGTTTTTAAAACTCCATCATGAAATATCTGTATTACCAACTAACTTCACCAAGTAATTGAACTAAATTCTCTCGTATCTATTAAAAATGTAATATTCTTAATCTTATGCAGATAAAAAATTAGACTCTAACTACTAAGTAGTAAACCATGTATCAGTAATAGTTTCCGACCAATCAATTGACTTACTATAAAAATTCTTTATATCCATTGCTTTTTGAAGAAGTTCATCCAAATTCTTCCCAAAAAAGCTAACAGTTAATAAGTAATCCATCTGTTTCTGTAATCCAGCAAAGCGAACATTTTCATATTGTTTAATTTGTATCTCTATAATCCCATCCAAATCCAATATTGGAATAGACTTCACATATCCCTTTTGTGCCGGTATCCATACTTTCCCAGAAAGCCTAACACTTGAAGTGTTGCCTATATTATAAGGAATGCCTAACTCTCTTTTTACCAAATATTCATCCAAATTAATTGAGAATGATTTAATAATATTTTTTGTATATTCACCCCCTACAAGCCTACTTCCAATCTCACAGAGTATTGGATTACCAGATTTATCAATAAATATTTCTGCATGAAAAATCGTATTATAATCAACTTCAAATTTTTTAAAAATCTCTGCAGTATAATTTTTTAATAACTTGTCTTCATTCGAGTCAATATCAAGCATTATTGAACCAAGACCAAATCCCTCTTCAAATGCTTCTAAACAATTTTTGACATACATACTACAACAAGAAAACTCTATCAATTGACCGTTAAAAAATCCGTCAACATGATATAGCTGTCCACTCACATACTCTTCAACCAAGTAATCATCTAGCGAAATATTATAAAGAACATCTGACAATGAATCTTTATTTTCAATTTTAATAACACCTTTTGAAGCCCATTTTTTTCTTGGTTTCAAAATCACAGGATACCCAAATTGTTCACAGAAAGACACAACATCCATAAAGTGATCTACTTTTCTAAATTTAGGAGTTTTAAAACCTTCTTTAGAAAGTTTTTTCCGCATGAGATATTTATCTCTAAACAATAGTGCTTCTTCAAGTGTTTGACCTTTTATTCCCAAATTTTTTCGTATACAAGCAGCTCGAATAATACTACCTTCTTCAAATGCTAAAATTTTTGTAACAGGATCGATTTTATTTAATTCATAAATAAATTGCTCAACATTTCCGTTAGTCTCAAATTCAGGAAAACCTATAGCCTTATCATAAGAAAAACTATTTATCGTTTCGAGATAGCCCAAGATATATACCTCTTGTTCAAAATCATTTAACCATTTTAAATAATTATGCTTAGACTTACCTTCACGATCAATAATCACTACAGACATATTTCACCTCCAAAATTGACTATTCATACAGTACTTCAATACAGGAATTCAATGTCTTTTCTCTACCTGAGATTAACTCATTGTAATCGTTTGAAGTTTTTATCACATGACCAATCCTATTTGAGCTACCTATTTCTCTCCTCTTATCCCCCGCTTTAACATATAATTCAGTAGCGATAATATCCTCATGATTTTCAATATAGTGATCATCTAAAGTAACTGTTTTAATTACTTCACCTTCAAATTCCTCAAAATAAATGGCTATAAATTTAGAAGAAAAGACAAAATGATCAAAATCATTTAAAAGTTGAGCAGATGATAGGGCTGCTATCTCTATAGGATTATGGTTTATACTAATATTTCTATATAATTCCGAAATCATACCTCCACCTAATCTAAAGTGAGTTTCGACAACATGAATCTCTTGATTGTTTGTGATAATTATCTCTGTATGAGTTGGACCATTTGTAACCTTCAAAATTGATAGTAGTTTCCCCATATAGTTGTTAATTATATCTTTTAAATCAGTCGAAATATTAGCAGGTACAATATGGCCAATCTCAACAAATGTTTCAAGATTTTTTAATTTTTTTGTTATACCATAAATATGATGCTGACTATTTACGCTTATAGCCTCTATACTAAATTCTTCACCTTCAATAAATTTTTCAATTATAAACGTTTCATCTGAAATCTCTACTTGATTCACTATTTCCTTCACATTTGATGAATCAACTTTATAGATTGATCGACTCCCAGTGCCATCTATCGGTTTTAAGATTGATGTGCCATTTTTGTTGACAAATCTTATCACATCATCTCTATTCTCAATCATTTCACAGTTAACGTTGTCAAACAATGAATTTTTCAAGTAAGTTCTCAATGCATACTTATTATTTATAACCATCATTTGAGTTTCATTGATATTAAAAGGTATCTTTGTTTTTTCAGCTATTTTGTATGCTAATGCTTGTAAACTTTCAAACATACAAATTATCGATTGATAGTCTCCTAAATATTCAACAGCCTTACTTACTGTCTCAATAATTTGAACTTCGTTTTTAAAACTGTTAAAGGCAAGAACTTCATCATAAAGATCTTTAAAATATGGTTTTATCTTCGAAGATTCACAAACCAATGTTAACTTACAATTATTTTTTTTAAGTGCTCTGTGTATTTCAGAGAAACCACCAATAACAAGTATTTTAGACATTTTTTTCTCCTAATAGTTCATCAATATCTACAAGTCTATTATCGTTCCCTAAGGCTAAACTTCGAATAGAATTCCGTTTTTTAATTTCTATATGAATACCTCTATCCTTGAGAATATCAGAATATTTTGCTACTATCCATTCAGGAAATATTCCGTATTCACCTTTTAGTTTTCTAAAATCAATAGAATTAACCTCTTGATTCCTAAGCATGTTTTCAACTTTATTCAATCTCTTAGCTATGTCAATAGAGAAATAATTTATTTTTTCTATACTTTCCTCAATCTGTCTCTTCTGCTGAATGTTCAAATCAATATAACCTAAACTGTGAACAAGATTAGAAGATAAGTCAACTAATTTTTTCTTTGATAAATTGGAGATAGTTTTTGAGTCTAATAAAAAAGCTAATTCACGTATAATTTTTTTCAAAAAATACCCCTGTTTTTTATTTGAAATTTCTCCTATTCCACCATGGATTAATAAAACTAAAACTCTAAAAAGTAAAACAAATCTATTAACATTTAAAAAATCAATAGGCAATGATGACACAACCGGCAACAAAAAATTAATTTCGGAAATTCCCCAGATTGATTCTTTTTCTTCTAGAATCATTGCTAAACGTTCTGCATAAAAAACTACATCAAAATGGTAGTTTCCATCTCTATATATAGTTGCAATTGTTCCGAACGGAACTACACCATTAAGATACTTGTAATATAAGTAAGAGTAATTACCTGTAGGTCTCTGTTTTCCTATATGAAATTTCTCAATATTTTTCCATTCATATATATTTTCAGATGGTATTCCTGTTTTTATGTACCATCTGCGAAACTCTAATTCTTTATCACATCGTACATATATACGGTGTGTAAATAAACCAATGCTTTGCAAAAAAGCTAAAGCATGATAAATCATCTCTTCCGGTTCTTTGCAATTCTTAACTAGAAATGATAAGCCAACCTCCATCGGATTAGTCAATCTATTAATACCGACGCCATCTAATTTATTTGAAAAATATGATAGCTGTTTTGTTACATATTTTTCCACGCAGCCAGTTTCAGATAGCATATCAAACAAACTAATATGCTCTGAAATAGCAGACATATTAAAGATAGTCTCTGACCCTCTAGGTCTAACAACTTTACCTTCTTGTAGTTTTCGAAATCCATTTTCTTGACCATAAAAATAAAACTGTTTGATAATTTCAATTACGTCCATTTTTTTCTCTCATTAATTGGACATAGCCCTTTGTTTCTATTTTTGAATTTAAAAACGAGAACTCTCCGCACATTTTCTCATAAAAATTATTATAATCTTCTTTTGAAAAATCTCCTAAAATCTCTATTTCAAGATAAAATCCAAGACCATCAATCTGATCTAGATTAATCGTTTTATTTTCTAATACGTCATGATAAGTCTTTCTATATTTACTTATTGTGAAAATATTTGAAAAACCATCTTGCAAGATATTCCTTACAAATTCTAGTTTTTCAGATTCCAACTCTATTTCACTTTCACTCCACATTCCTTGTTTTATCGTATCTTTTCTTGTGAAAACACATGCCTTATCATCAGCTTCTTGACGAATTCTGTAAATAAAGCTACCTACCTCATCATTTTCAAATTCTCTTCCTTTTGTTTTAAAATATTCATCAACTTGCTTATTTTCACACTTAAATTTATAAGATTTTTCTAAATATGAAATAGCATTATTATAATCCCTCTCATCGTTAAGTTCAAATCTAACTTCTAATTCATTCATTAATTTTACCTCTCAATTCTTCAAAGGCTGAAGTCTCTTTAAATTCACTCAGTCTATAGTAAGTTTCTGGTGATGTTTTATGGACACAAAGCCTAATATTGTAATTACCAAGCAAATTTTCTAATCGTATTCCATAAAAATATTCACCACATCTGCCCTTTTCCCTAATTCTACAACATTTACACATATCGTGCAAGTAGTTTGGAATCAGTATTTTAAATCCCACTTCACCAATATTAGGAACATTATAAAAAATAGTTCCAGATGAACTTCCTTTGATATATTTCCTACTTATTTCAATACCATTTAACGAATCAAAAAAATTTCTAATCGCACTAATAGATTTTTCATTGCTTTCAACTTCGTTTAAGATTCTTATGGCAATGTTGCGGCTACTAGCCCACTTCATCACTTCATAAGCTCTACCGAAATCTTCAGAGCTGGCTACAACAGTATTTATCTTTACAGGAACTCCTTTTCTACTTACATATTCTATTAGTTCTTTTAACTTCCGATGATTTTGCTCTACCCATCTATTAGAACGATTAACTTGAGTGTTGTACATTTCAACCGTATCTACCGCATGTAAACTAAAATTAATTCCATCTATTCCCGAAGATATTATCTTATCAAAAACCTCCTTTTTACCTCCAATTGAGGTCATCTTAACAACAAAATTATATTCTTTCAATTTTTTAATAATTAAGTCAATATCTGGATGTAAACTAGGCTCACCACCTGTCAAATGTACCTCAGTAATATTTAAGGAATCTGTTAGATCAATAAAATCATTAAAAAATTTATCATTGAAAAAATCAATATTTTTTATTAATCTTTGTTCCCTACTACCTGTTCCTTCATTATGACACCACCAGCAGTTCCAATTACAGTTATCTGTCAGCTTTACCCTAATACTATTCAATGGAGTATATACGGAATCTTTTCTAGGTTTTATAAACTCTAATACACTCATTACAACCACCCCAGTTCTAGTGAATATCTTTTTCGATATTCAAACATGTAACTCTAAATACTATAATTCCTTAACAGAACCCTAACTAAAAATTGTTTAATCAAAATAATTCTTCAAATCCAGTTTTTCAAGACTTATTTCTATACTAAAACAACATCTTCCCAGAACTTCAATAATTTCTTCATGATTAATCCTCCTTGATTATAAAAACTATTAGGCCTACTGCCTAATGTTATTATATCACTAGCAGTTGGTCTAATAGTTTTTATCCCTAATTTGCAATTAGTTACTATTAAGTACTCTCTCAATATATTTTTCCCATCTATCTACTAAACTCATGCTTTCCAAGGTTTTCAGAAAGCCAATACACTTTCTCATCTCTAAAATATTACTCAATTCATTTGTCATCTTAAAATTGTAACAACTATCTATGAGGTGAAAAACTAATCTTTCATATAATTCTGTTTCATCAAAAAATAACTGGACTAATTGTTCTCTATAATAAGATGCATCAACTATATTATTTCTTTCTACGCTGAGGCTAAAAGCATTAAATAACATGCTGGTAATTAATCTTCTATGGGTCGGTAAATGTTTATAAAAATCAGTTCTCCTCACCATTTCCTTCGTTAATATCATAATACTTGATTGGCAAAAAATTTCCATTGTGGAGGAAAATAGCTCTAATTCATATTCACCCCAGATATCTATGCTGAATAAATAGTCTGATATAAAATCAATTTCTTCAGAAGTCACAATATTATCTTTCTCAATTTCTTGGAGCTTTAACTTAATCAAAATTATTGTTAATTTCTTACTTAGTTTCTCCTCTTCCTTTTCTATACAATTAATTAGGAGTCTTCTCAAGGCTGGGCTGTTGTTCTTATAAAAATAATTATTTATCTTATCAATTACCTCGAAATTACTCATCTTATGAAAACCACGCCCTAAATACATAAACTCTTCTAAAGATACGTCCAGTGTCTTTAAAACTGAAAGTAATTTACTAAGAGTAATATCTGTATATCCATTTTCAAATCTAGATAACTGAGAGGTAGAAATCTCATCATTAGCAATATTATAAAGAGAGAGGCCCTTAGCTTCTCGAATTTTTTTTAAGATTTGTCCTAAATTTTTCATTGCTTCCTCTCCTTGTTGCAGATTAGGGATGTTTTCATATATAAGTAAGCCAATTAGTTTTCAAATATTCTAGATTTTAGTAAAACTAAAATAGTATTTCTATTGTGATTATACAATGAAAGTAAATACGTCGCTCATAAAAATATGTTTTATATGACAGCAATCAGTGAAATATAACAGTTTTCATTTCATTTATTAGTCGTTAAAAGCTTGTCTTTTTCCTACTTTTGTTCCTAATATACCTTTATATGATAAATATCTGCAAGTTACCAATCTGAACGCTTAGAAATATATTCTTTGTAGTGTCTTACTTGAGATTCGTAACTGTTTTTCTAATTCTCACTATCGGAACTAACTTTGCAATAAGTAACAACCCTTTTTAGGTGTCTTCTATGTCTCTTAGACGAACTAAATAACCAGCTTTTATTATTTGTGATAATAACTTCTTGCATAATAGATATCCTCTAAGAATTACGTATAAGATTAGTAAGAATCAACCTCCGACTATAATGATAATATCCATAATCAATAACAATATTCATGTAAATTTTAAAAGTTTTTTCATACTGAACCTCCCTTTATTTTTTTATTTATTGTATAATAAATAAAAAATCCTTGTAATTTTGTTGGGAATATGGGAAAAATGAAATCAAAACTTGGTATAACACTCAGAAAAATTAGAAAAGGAAAGAAAATAAGTTTATCTTCAATTGCTGATAGTAATTTATCTAAATCTCAAATCTCTAGATTTGAACGGGGAGAATCAGAAATCTCTTGTATTCGACTAATCAATATTTTAGATAAATTACATATAACTTTGGATGAATTTATTATTCTTCATGTTAATAATTCTACTAGTAGTGTTATGAATAACTTCAATATCTTTAAAGCTTTTTGTTAGATTTATAATTTCAACTATAGCCATCTCTACTCCTTAGTTTCCAGCAAAAAATTATGCTTAATTCTTATTGTTTTTGTAAGAAATCAGCGAACCCAATACTATTCCATTCAACAATCCTAAAGAAATACCATATTCAACTGGAAAATCTAAAAAAATAGCAAACACTATTCCAATCATCACCCCTAGTAAGGCTGCTGTTAAAATTACATATTCATTTTCTTTCTTCATTTTCTTTACACCTAATTTCCTTTTTGTATATAAGCTGTAGTACTCTCCACCAAGAGCCATTAAGTACTTATGATTTCCTGACTCAACAATCTTACAACCTTTCATTACAAAAATAATGTCCGCATCATTAATCGTTGACAATCTATGAGCTACAATTATTTGAGTACAGCCCTGACTTTTTATATACTTTGTTATTCTTTCCTCATTAATAGTGTCTAATGCACTAGTTGCTTCATCTAAAATTACAATACTAGGATTATTTATTAATGCACGTGCCAGTGCTATCCGTTGTCTTTGACCACCTGAAATATTTGAACCCAAATCTGAGATGATAGTGTTAAATTTCATCGGCATAGCCATGATTTCATCATAGATTTGAACTGCTTTACTAACTTCCTTTATCTTTTGTGAAGTAACTTCGTGCTTTAAAGTTATATTGTCAAGAATACTTCTGTTCAATAAAAATGAATCTTGTGGAACTACTCCTAAATTTTGACTTAATATTTTTTATCTATTTGATTAATATTTACACCATCAAATAAAACTTTTCCTGTATCAATCTTATATAATCCTGATGGTATTTTTGATAACGTACTTTTTCCTGACCTCGGTTGACCGACTAGTGCAATTCTCTGTCCTGACCCAATAGTCAAATTTAAATTTTCTATTACAGGAGCTGAGTTTTTGGAATAAGAGAAAGATAGGTCCTTAATATCTATTCTACTTCAAACGTTTCTAAACTATACTCCGGAAAATAATTTAACCAATAATTAACCATACTATCTTTCATCGTATCCTCCAACCAGTACTAAGTCTTTAGATGATATCTAAAGACTTAGGTGTACACCTAAACATTTTATCCACCGACAATAATAATATCCATTACCAACAATAAAATTAGGGAATTTTTTAAAATTTTCTTCATATTTAGACTTCCTTTCAGTTTTTATTTATTGTACAATAAATAAGAATCATTTACTTTTTTGTTGGGAAAATGGGAAAATTATGAAATCAAAACTTGGTATAACACTCAGAAAA
>NZ_KV807780.1:7503-8422 GCF_001812125.1 Streptococcus sp. HMSC071D03 | reverse complement strand
CATATAACTTTGGATGAATTTATTATTCTTCATGACAATAATTCTACTAGAACTGGATCATTCGCTAACTTGGTGCAATATATTCGAAAACACTATTCCACAAAAAATTTTGATAGTATTATTGAATTACTATCAAAATCTTCAAGTTATAACTTGGGTCCTTATGAAAAGACAATGGTAAAATCGATTCTCTATACAACAAATAAAAATTTTCTCCCCTCGGACGAGGAGTTATTACAGCTTACAGATTATCTTTTTAAAGTTGAAAACTGGGGTTACTATGAAATTATCCTATTAGGTAACTGTGTAAGAACAATTAAATATAACTCCTACTTCCTATTAACTATAGAAATGTTAAAAAATTATATCTATTCAACATTAAATAAGACAAATAAACGGCTTGTTACACAATTGGCAATCAATTGCCTAATTGTTAGTATTGATAAAGAAGAATTTCAAAATTGTAGTTTTCTAATCAAAGAAATAAAAAAATTACTAAATAATGAATTAAACTATTATGAACAAACCGTCTTCTTATATACATGTGGATACTTTGAATTTAAGTGCAATCTTGCGAACGGAATCGAAAAGATGAAACAAGCACTTCAGGTATTTGAAATTCTAGGAGAACATAATATAAAAGCACAGTACCAAGAGCACTATGACAAATATATTAATCAATAACATAAAGATAGTTAATCTTTAACCACCATAGGATTAGTTCTTGTTATTCCAATAGTATTTCTATACTAAATTTTTTATCAAAATCCTTATCATTCAGTACTTTTACAAACATTTCTAGCTTTTTTACCAATCCCCTCATACTCATAAAGATAATGACCTAGCTCCTCTTGAAACACTCTTATTTCTTCGGTTACTTGTTCGACTGTAATTGATTCTGGCAAATTTAATTTTAAAA
>NZ_KV807780.1:0-7403 GCF_001812125.1 Streptococcus sp. HMSC071D03 | reverse complement strand
TCCTTATCATTCAGTACTTTTACAAACATTTCTAAATTTTTTATTAAGTTCTCATACTCATAAAGATAATGATTTAGCTCCTCTTGAAACGCTCTTATTTCTTCGCTTACTTGTTCTACTGTAATTGATTCTGGCAAATTTAATTTTAAAAAGTCATATCTTGCAAGCTTTCGACTGCTCACATCTTCACTCTTCAAATTAATAAGCACTTCCGCCATCTTATTTAAGTTGGCGATTTTTTCATTAATTTGATTTAGTTTTATATCTATCTCTGCTATTTCTTTTACTAACTCATCTTTAATGTCTTGGTATTTCTTATCTGCTTCAGTTAATTCAATGAAGAGGTTAATATCAATAATCTTTTCCTGTAGACTCTTAACTGTAGGTCTTCTGTATGGTATTACTCGACTATCGTTGGTTAGCTGTCTTATCAATGTTCGTCCTTTGACATACTGATTCTTATCCGAATGTTCTTTGTTATATACAAAGTATGAGGTTGTCTCACGTATAAAGATTTTATATTTTGTTTGATTCTCTTCTTCCAGAATATCTAATTGATAATTGGGAATGAAAATGAGACCACTCTGCTTAATACCAAAAGACACTTTGATATAAATGCCCTCATCAACTAGCTTCGCTATTTGGTTCTCTGCAAGTTCCACTTCAAATTCACGAACGGTATCTCGTTTTTCTTTAAATGTCTCAAAGGCTTCCTCAATCTCTTCAGTGGATACTTTATCCTTATCTCGTTCTTCTTGGAAAGCATGGTACTGTGCCTGTAAATTCTCTAATCCTTCTGAAGCACCGACTTCCTTATTTTTAAAATAATCTTGAAAAAATTTGACATCATATAATTTCTTATCACTTATTTTTTGATGACCTAAACTTATCTTTTGATTATCTTCTTCCAGGATAAAAGTTACATTTTTTTGTTTTAAGTCAATGGTTAGATTCAATTCTTTTGCTTTTGTTATTAAATCTTCTAAAAAATTGACACGGTTCAACAAAAATTCTAAACGACTTTCAATCTCTTGCTTAGCAAAATGCATTCTAAAAAATTCTTCATCATATAGATCTCGTTTGCTGAGTTGGCGTCCTCGAATTGGTTTTATCATCGTTCTATCTGTCATCAAAAAACGGCTATGCTTTTGACTAAAATCAATCTGAACATGCAACTGCTTTGCTTTCTCTAAAAAATCATCAAACGATTTAGATTGCTGCATCAAAAAATAAAGACGTTGCTTTAATTCAAATTTATGACTAGACTGTCTATATTTTTGATAGTCACGGTAAGAAAAACTCTTCTCAATAATTTTCGCCCCAGCCACTTTAGAAATACGGTCTGAAATCATACGGAGATTTCGTTCTAAGGCATAGTTCCATATCAATTTTTTATCTGAATTGCGGTCAATAGCGTTGATTATGATGTGATTATGAACATGATCTTTGTCTGTATGAGTTGCTACGATAAACTTAAAACGACCTCCTGTCAATTCCATCATGGTCTCATAACCAATGCGGTTAATTTCTTCAGGTGTCAGATTATCTTCAGGAGAAAATGATTGAATGAGGTGATGAGCATGAATAGTTTGTTGGTGTTTTTCTTGTCGGTCGTTTCTAGATTCGTACAACTTGTCATTATTGGTGAAGTTGACATTGTACATCTCTACCATTTCTTCATAGCTAGGAAAGTCTAAGTAATTACTCATGCAAAAATCAGATACTAATTTTAGATTATCCGTTTTTTCTGGATTGAGGATATATTTAATCAAACGTCTACGGTATTTTTTACCATGTGTCGCAAAGTGTTTAGTGACTACCATAAAATTCCCTCAGTCTATTAACTTCAACTTGAAAATCTTTCTCTACTCCAGTAATTAACTCACTAATTCCCTTACTCAATTCTTGTAATTGTTCCTGAGAAATCAGATGGCTCTGATTGATAGCGCGCGCAATTTGATTAATATTATTTCCAATCCGTCTCAATTCAAAAACTAACTGGTCATAGGTATCCGTGTTAATTGTGACAAAAGCCATATTGGGATTAAGCAAAACTTTTCTGGCATAGACTGAGAAATTTTGACAATTGCTCTTAGCAATCCGTTCATTCAATTGGTGTAATTCTGGATCAGTTAGAAATACTTTTTTGAGATTGGTACGATAGCGATAAACCATTACATCCTCCTAACCAATATATTTTTCACGGAACTCACGACTGAGAGGCTGCACTTGATTCACTTCTGCAATCAATTCTTGAACGCAAGTCAATAAGATTGAGACGTGCTCTTGAGTCACTTGATGATTTTCTCTTGCGACAACCAGAACTTCATACACATCTCGACTAATCTGTTCAAACTTTTGAGACTGCCAAAGGGAGAACCAACTTTCAAAAATTCTATCGTGATAATTCTTTTTCAATAAATTTTGACGAAGAAATTCTGAGAAACTATCCACTTTTTGTTCCCTCATCATTTCTTTTATCTGTTTTTCTTCTTGTCTCGTGATTCTAAATTGCTTACGGATTAACTTAATTTCTTGTCCCATCTTACCATCCTTTCAACATTATACTTGTCTGACAATGTAAGGCTGCCTCACATTGTCAGTACGATTCCTAAAGACCTCAGTCTCTCCTTGTTCGGTCTTTGCGAGCTCAGATATTGTGTCCACAATATCCCAAAAATCATATCGCCAACCAACCAAAACCTTCCAGTTTTGAAAGCCAACGATAAGATAACTTGGTGGCTTCGCCCCCAAACCCCCATAGAAAATCAAAAATTGATTTTCTATGAATGATATTAGGATAACAGGGAAGATTTGGAAAAGGTATCACAACATGAAAAATGAGGGGGAAAAAAAAGAGAGCCTGAGCTCTCAGAAATAAAGATGTAACAAAATCAAAAAATATAACTCTCCAACTAGATTTTCAATCTTGCCATAGACTTGGAGTATCATTCATATGTACTCTATCACATTTTTCAATCTCAAGATATAAATCTTTGAGTAAATTTATACTAGTTAATACTGCTTCACCAGTATTCAATTTCCTGACTTGTGCAATCTGCTGCTCAGATAAATGATTACTAATTGCTCTAATCTCATCAATAGCTGTTAAACGGTGAATAAGTAACGTACCAATTTGACCTAATAGAATTTTATCAACATCATTAGGATTCTGTGTCGTTAAAAAAAGAAATATACCTTTTTTACGACCTTCTCTTGCAATTCCTGTTAACCCCGTATAAAATGATGTCTCTCCTATGTTATTAGATTTTGTATATCGGTGTACCTCATCAATAAAAATTACGAATGAATTGATCTCATTTTTGGGGATGTTTAATAAAAAATTTGTTACCAAATCAATTATCATTCCACCAATACCATCTGTAGTACCAATCCTTGATGCATCTATATAAAGAGATTTTTTTGATATGGTTGCAAAATTTTTAATAATATCTAATAAGTTCTCTTTTTGAGAACTAAAGAATGTTTTAAAATTTGTATTAGCTAATTTATAATTTACCTTTTGTATCAGATATTGATTTATACCAAAATTAAATGCATCTGCCTTATACACACCAGAATTTGTTTGTTGAGTTGTTTCATTAGCTATCTGCTCACTTAAAAGTGATAAATCGAAATCTTTATCATTAGATGTTAGCTGATTTAATTCTCTTTCTACAACGTTTACTGACTTACCAATTTTTACATATGGTCCTGTTAATCCCTGCTTCAATTGATATCTTAAACCTCTAATTGCTTCTGCTAAAACAGCAGGTTGAGTACCATCATTGGTTTCAAATAATATTGACCATTGCTGCATTGACAATTCGGATACAGGAACAAACGCTTTTTCTCCTAAAACGTATTTATCAACTTCATCTTCTGAAAAAGATAAGCTATATTCACCGGTAGGATCAATAATCAAAGTACGTATATTATTACTTATTAATTTATCTAATATCGACAATGCAGATGTTGATTTTCCACTATTAGTTGTGCCAATGGTTAATAAATGTCTGTCAAATAAAGTTCTAGGCTGAAAAGAAATAGGGTAATTTTGAGAATTTAACGATAGATTTGAAAAGGATGATAATTTTTTCTCCGAGTTTGGTTTAACTTCTATCGAGGATACGAAATGTTCAATTATATTTCTATCTGCTATGTAGACTTTATCAGTTAATCCTACAGTATGAGTCCCAGGTAACTTGAAAAATTTATCACCGATTGGTATAAAACCTAAAATATCAATATTTAATTCTGGATAAACATTTTCTTGAAATCCCTTTGCTACCATTTCATGAGAATTCACTCCATTTTGTATCTTTGACTGAAATAATTCTCCAAAGTAAATTCCATCATTTGAATCTATAGCTACAAAATAATTTATTGTATTAGGAATTATAGCTATATTTTTTAGCTTTTTAAAAGCTAATAATGTAAGATTTTCAACTTGAATAACTATATTACTACGGTATACTTGCGACACCATGCCTAAATAAAAATTACTCTTATCTAACTCATCATAAAAATCTTCAATCCGCATATTTATCACCTAAATAATCTGTTAATCCATCATTTAATGTAGCCTTTAAAAAGACAATTGGATTATGTACTTCCATTAGATGCGTTATTTCTTTCCAATTATCGTTTTGTTGATCGATATTAAAGTCAGAAACTACTACCGTTAAACCAGAGTTATTTTTGATCGCTTGTGTAATCATTTTAGAAATATGATTGTCCGAAAAGCTAAATCCCGTCGTAATCAGTAGTGTATTTTGCTTTTTTAATAATTCCTGGAATTTAGTAAACAGTTCAAAATATGGTTCCTGATAGCTCTGAGCATATTTATCAGAACTTGGAAAAATCATCACCGTATTATTGATATTATTAATTGCATTTTTCTTTTTCCTATAAATATTTCCATCTTCACCTCTTTCCCAAGTCAGAGAACCGTGAATCTTAATTAGATTAAACACTTTGTCCCTGTACTCTAACTCGCTCGTTTTCATTATTGGCACTTCTCTAATAAGATTCCAATCAAAAATGTCACTCTCAAATTTTGGATCTTCAACAAAATTAAAACCATCAAATATTATATAATTCAATTTTGCCCCTGCCTCCTCAAATAAAGTATCATAATTTGTTGTAACTACTGAAAGCTTATTGGGAGACTTAATTTTTTTAATCAATATGTTTAAAATAGCACCATGTTTTAACTTATTCCTATCATAGCTATAGTCAGTATTTTTCTTTATAATTTTAAGAATAGTATTGAGCGACTTTTCATATTTTACCTTTCCTCTTTTTACATATGGAGCATAGTGTTGTAAGCTGGATAAAAAGTCCTCTAAATTAAAATCTTCACTTAAAATCTCTATTTCAACATCATTATCATCAGTAATTTTTTTAGTGATATTACCAAAATCAATAATTTTTGATAATTGGACCAGCGAATATATGTCACTCCGTTTATTCAGTTGTTCAAAAACATCTTGAGCAATCATTGCTACAGTCTTTCCAAATGCGTTATTTATTACATCGTTTTCAACTACAACTGAAGCTCCAGCACCAGCTAACAGTACTATATTGTCAAACTTTGTATGAAGAATAGTATTCAAATCTTGTTGAATTAACTTTTTAAAATCAGTTATATCAAAAGTTTTATCCTCTTCAATCAAAGTCAGCTGTTCACTGTTTTTAAAGAACTCATTACTTTCCATATAGTAGGTAACATTTGCAGACTTATAAAAATATTCTTTCATAAACTATTTCCATTCTCCTTAACTTTATATAGCCTTTTTAATCTATCTTTCTCTATTTGCATCATCTCTTCCTCTACATTACTCCATTTTCCGAAGAGACATTCTTGAAGAACTGTTGCTGCGGAAATCTCATCCGTTTCAGAATCGTAAATACAATTCCTATCTCTTTGGTAAATTTGAATGCGGTCAAAGAGTTTATCGTTTTCTAACTCTCTTAGGTTATCAACCAAATGCTCTACAATACCATCATGATGTTCTTTAGGGGTTGCTCTGGCCTGATTAGGATTTATTGTGTAAAGTTCCTCATAACGAATCAAGGTACTGAGATAGGAAAGTTCTGGTTTGGTGCCAATCACAGCCAAAGAAATATGGTAGCCTTTTTTTCGTAGTAATTGAGCAGTCTGCCGTGGGACTTGAGTGGTTCGCAAAGTCCCTTCAATCAACAAATGATAGCCTTGTGTGCTGAGTTCATCAACTATATGCTCTACCATTTTCCCTGCAAAATCTTTGGTGTATTCTACACTATCTTTGCCATATTCTTGCTGCAGTCCTAAATAGTGTGGATGCTGGGAACGAAAACTATCGCCATCTATGATAACAATATTTCCTTGAAATTCTTTCTGTTTAATACGATGAATTGTAGTCTTGCTAGCACCACTTTGCCCTCCAAGCAAAATCGCTATAGGTTGTTTACTGGACTTTTTTCCTCTTGTAAGTGAGCGAAGGTTTCGCTCTAATGCATGTTTAAATGCACTATCAGTATAATCTTGGATATCCATTAGGCTACCATCCGTTTTTCAGATATCTCTAACATGCGCTCAATTCCATCCAAATAGCCGCTATATCTCTCTATTTCATCAAAAGTTTCAACTAAATAGATATTCGTATGAATCAAGTCAGATAGATCATCACTCATTAAAATCCAAGGATTAGATTCATCATCAATGCTAATTCCCTGACTATCTTGATAACGATAAAGTCGAGATAATAGATTAGCACCTCTTTCTTTCACTATTTCAATTTTTAAAGTCAGTTCATAATCTTCAACAGGATTAAGCATTTTGTCTTCTCCTACAATATCGACATAAGATACATTAAACTTTTGACAAATGATGTCTATTAGCTCCGTAGAGACTGAACTAGTTCCATTTTCATAACGACTCAAGCTATTTCGAGAAATTCCTATAATTTGGGCAAATTCGGGTTGTGTTAAGTCGTGTGTTTTACGTAAGGATTTTATGTTCTTTCCAATCATGGCAAACTCCTTTATTTTTATAATTCAATTATAGCATAAAAAAGTATAACGCACCAATTTTGGTGCGTTATTGACTATTTTTCTTAAATCTCTCTAAATTCTTCTCCAATTGTTCCTTATGAAGTTGATTCTTAGCTTCCTTTAATGTGTCGTCCAAAGTTTCTTCTCTGTAAGTTGCTTCTGTTTTTAGTTGTTCTGATCCTTGATCTGGAGTGAAAATGATATCTAACAGTCGGTCTATTTTTTCAAGATCTTGGACAGACATATCAGATAGTCTATGAATTAGCTTCTTAAATACATCACTATTGTCTTGGTTTTTCTTAAAAAGTTTTGTAAACATCTATAACCTCTCAAAAAAAGCAGCCTATCAGGACTGCTTAGTGTAA
>NZ_KV807779.1:0-57460 GCF_001812125.1 Streptococcus sp. HMSC071D03 | reverse complement strand
TTTCATCAACCCACTACAGTTGACAAAGAGCCCACAAAATAAGCGACTCTCATCAAAGACTCGCTATTTATCTAACACCTCGATTTAATAGAAAAAAACACCTCACGGTGATTACTTATTATCAATCGTCCATTACTCCGCCTGTAAGTTGGTACATGAGATAAATGTGCTCCAAGGTTTTTAGCTTATCCATATGTTCCACATCTTTAAAGGCACCTAATGCTAGTAAAGGAACAAAACCGAAACATTGGTTATAAGACAAGGGACCATCTTTTAACACAGCCTGTCTATATAAATCCAGTTCAAAGTTATCAGTCACATATGAGTTATCTAAATACTGAAGAAAATATTTCAAGCTCTTGATAATAATGTCGCAGTTTTGAAGATTGTATTTTACAATACCAACAAATTCATTCTCTTCCCAAGTAATAATATCTCCAAAGGCTGTTACGAACATCGGAAAAAGAAGTAAGGAACTATTCATAATAATAGCCGTAGCAAATCTTTGCATTTTTGCCTTATCTTATTTAAGATAGTACTATTAAAAAAAGAAAAGGTGAAAATCATGGAAACATATACACTTGCAAATGGGGTTGCTATTCCTAAAATTGGTTTTGGAACTTGGCAAATTGCTGAAGGCGAAGAAGCCTATAACAGCGTTAGCTTCGCACTTAAGGCGGGTTACACACATATTGATACCGCACAAATTTACGGTAACGAGGTTTCTGTAGGTAAGGCGATTGCTGATAGTGATTTGGCACGTGAGGATATTTTCCTAACTACCAAACTTTGGAATGATAAGCACGATTACGAGTTGGCTAAGACTTCTATCGATGAGTCTCTCGAAAGACTTGGTGTGGATTATTTGGATCTTTTGCTTATCCATTGGCCTAATCCAAAGGCGCTTCGTGAGAATGATGCTTGGAAGTCTGGTAATGCAGGCGCTTGGAAGGCAATGGAAGAAGCCTACAAAGAAGGTAAGGTGCGTGCTATCGGTGTGTCTAACTTTATGCAACATCACCTAGAAGCTCTTCTTGAAACAGCTGAAATTGTACCACATGTCAATCAAATCCTCTTGGCTCCAGGTTGTGACCAAAAAGACTTAGTTGCCTATTGCCAAGAGCGCGATATCCTTCTTGAAGCCTATAGTCCACTAGGTACAGGTGGTATTTTTGGAAATGAAGATGTTGAAGCAGTGGCTGAACGTAACGGTAAATCTGTGGCACAAGTTGCTCTGCGTTGGAGCCTTCAAAAAGGTTTCTTGCCACTACCTAAGTCTGTGACACCTAAAAATATAAAAGCTAACTTGGATATCTTCGGCTTCGACTTATCAGAGGAAGATATGGCGGTCTTGGATAAGATTCAAGGCATCAAAACTCAGGATGATCCTGACAAAGTTAATTTTTAATAGGATTTTAATCAACTCGTCAGGGTTGCTTTTTAGCGTGTTTCTTTAGATTTGCTATAATGAAACAATCATTTTTTTATAGATGGGAGTTACGTAATGGAGTCTCGAAATCTTTTGCCTCAAAATACACGTACTTCATTATCAATCGTCAAACATTCCGCCTGTAAGCTGGTACATGAGGTAAATATGTTCCAAAGTTTTGACAATTCGCGCCACATGAAGTTATTTAAGCATATCCTTTTCTCTCATTACCATTTTCTGTTATAATAAATTGTACTTCTAAAATAGAAAGGTCTTAAGATGACAACTCTTATTAAACATAAACGTGTAGAATTTTCAGAACTTTTTTATGACTTAGTTTTTGTTTTTGCAATTTCAAAAGTAACTACTTTAATTGACCATCTTCATAACGGTATTTTGACTTGGAATTCTTTCCTTGATTTTCTCATTGCTACTTTGTTTCTCATCGATTCCTGGATGATTCAAACCGATTATACCAATCGCTATGGAAAGAACTCTTTATTTAACATAGTAATCATGTTTATCAAAATGGGAATTTTACTCTTTATAGCCAATATGATTGGACCTGATTGGCAACAATATTTTCATTATGTCTGTTGGGCTATTGGTACATTAACCCTTACCTTATTTTTTCAATATTTGGTTGAGTTTTTTAAAAAATCAACCGATAATGTTCATAGGGAAAGTATCAAAGGTTTTCTATGGATAACAGGTCTACGAAGTTTAGAAATCTATCTAGCAGCTCTTCTTCCTATTTACATTGGAGTCTATATCCTTTATGCTAGTATTCTGCTAACATTTATTACGCCAATTACCTCGATTAGTAAAGATGATCATTTCCAGGTAAATCTCCCCCATTTAATCGAGCGCATCTCCCTTCTTGTCATTATTATGTTTGGAGAGATGATTACGGAGCTAGCTAACTTCTTTACAATCGAGAATTTCTCGATTTATTCGGTTCTTTATTTCATTATTATGATTTCTCTGTTCTTGTTTTATTTTGGTCAATTCGACCATGCTATTGATGAAAAATCTAATCAAAAGGGGCTATTTCTAATTTACAGTCACTATCCTATTTTCATTGGACTTATGATGATGACTGTATCGATGGGATTTCTTCAGAATCCTGAAGCTAATCGTCTCTTTGCAACCAGCTTCTCTTATATCGGATTTGGCCTCTTTCAAGCTGCTGTCCTAGTAAATGGGCCCCATAACAAACACTATCTTCGCTATTCGAAAAGTTACTACTGTGTCCAAGCTACACTCTATCTGGCTGCCTTGATTCTCTCTTTAATCTTTGCTTCTAATCCTATAATAGTAGTGAGTATAACAACCATTTTAGCTCTAGCTATAGCTATTCATTCTATTTATTTTTATATGACACAGACTAAAAAACATTCCACACCTTACTGGGAGTTGTTTTAATGAGTTTATAAGATTAAAAAGCTTTGGGAACCAAGGCTTTTTTTTCATTAATTTGTTTTTCCATTTTATCCTCCGATTTGAACTCGCACTGACATTTATTTATAACAACACTATATATCTAGTATGGCATAATCATTAGGTATTATAGGTTTTCAAACCAAATGTGAGTCATTCGTTTTTGCCCCACTTTTGCCCCATTTTTAAATCCTGACATTGAAAACACCTAAAAGTATTTCCCTAAAATCAGCTATATTTCAACATTTTTGTTTATTTTCAATATGAAAAGTTCTTACAAATTCATGCAGGGGGCATCTAAACAACAGGAAAAAGCCTTGATTTCAAGGCTTTTTTGATGTCAAATAACTTTTTGTAGCAAATCATTATAAAGGTTTTCCAACCTTATCAAACTTATCATTTATTCTCAATCAATTGCTAGCAATATTTGATAAGACCAACTGTTTTTTACAGTACAGAGCTAGTCTATAATTAACTAAACTATACTAATTTGTGCCCATATTACATGGCCAATCCGCATAGAGATTAAAATGGGCTATTATGAATTCATAAATTTTCGCAACAGAACAAGAGCAAGTCATTTAGAAATAAAAGAGAAGAGAATCTTTCACTCTCTTCTTAGTATATCTTATTAAATTCAGTCTTTCTCAATCTACCTGATTTTCCTTTGCAACGACAAATTCTTTAACCAATCGATAGATAACAGCAAATATGGGTGTAAAGAATATCATTCCAAGTAAGCCAAATAGATTTCCTCCAATACTAGCTGCTGCAAGTGTGAAGAGAGCTGGTAAGCCGATAGATTGACCCACAACTTTGGGATAGATAAGGTTTCCCTCAATCAGCTGTATAATTTGATAAAGAAGGATAGACAGTAAAGCTTGACTTGGACTGACTGTAAAGATAAAAATCGCTCCTAGCACACAAGCAATCATAGGACCAACATAAGGAATGAAAGACAGCACTCCTGCAAAGATACCTGTCATTACTCCATAGGGTATCCCAAACACGCTGTAACCAACCGCTATCATAACTCCTATGATAACTGCTTCAATCAGCTGACTCATCAAAAATTGGTCATAAGTCTCTAGTGCTACTTGTCCAATGTAAGTCAACTTTATCACCACCTTCTCTGGAAGAAAAACTTTTAGAAGTCGACTCGTCATCGCTGCCAAATGTTCCTTACTGGATAAAAATAAAAAGGTGAAGACTATAATCAAAAAGGCATTCATCAAACTTGAAAAAATATTGCCGATATTACTAGTCAGACCTGATAAAAAACCTATCAAAGCTTGGCTAATAGAGCTAGACTGTCCCTGTATGCCTGATACGATAGTTGACAACATGTCTTTGGTTACAAATTCCGAGCTGCCTAGCAATTTCCCAAGTTGAGTAAGGACTGTTGAAAGGACTGTTCCCAGCTGACTAATAGTCTGGGCTAGGGTTGGCAGCACCAAAACCAAAAGAGCAATCACGATTAAGATAAGAGCTAGGAAAACAAGTACCATGGCAATCGGACGACGCAACTCTGCCTTTACCTTCAATTTAACTAAGTACTGTTCAATTTTTTTCATAGGAACATTAAGCACAAAAGCAATAACAGCACCATAAATCAAGGTTGATATTACATCAAAGAGAGAGATTGCTCCTGATATAAAGCTCGATGCATTCAGAATTACAAGAGCAACCAGCCCTATAAAAAGTATTAACGGGGTGTATTTTTTTACTAAGTTCATAAATTCTCCTTAATAAACATGTTTAGATACGACTATACTATTTGGTTTTTCAAACTCTCGATTAAGGTAGGCTTGGTAAGTTCCTGGAGCGATAAATCCTTTGGGTGAGAGGATATCGGTGCCAGCCTGACCGACTATGGTATCAGCCAAGAGCACACAGTTTGTAGATAAGACAAAGTAGGATTTAAACTTAGATTTGATAAATTTATAAAGTTCCCCATCCGTCTCATGTCTGATTTTATAAGCGTAGGTGTAGTCTTCCTTACCATCTTCCGTTTTAATTTTATCTGCGCTTGGCTCCCAAGGAATCGTTAGTTGTTTTAATTCAGCCAACTTTTTCTGAACTGCTTTTTCCATTTCAGGTGTCAAATCTATTCCGTAACCAAAAAGTGTTTTTTGACTCTCACGTTTACATAGATCAATGTACTTATCGCGGTCACAGAAATATAAGACACCATCTCCTACCATACCAAATAAGGTCTCAGATGACGGATCATAGTTGCCATAAGAAATAACACGGCCCTGATAGCAGATATCCACATGACCAATAGCTGAAAACAGGGAGGTCTCAGCTGTATGAACAAAAATTTCTAGCTCTGCTGTCTTACCAGACTTCACTATTCCAAGATGGATATCTTCTTCCTCATCAGCATTTTCCAGCATAAATTTGTTAATTTTTGCTAAAGTTCTTGCAGGGATGAGAGCGGCTAGGGCAATAGGTAAGCTCATTCTGACACGACGTTTGAGATGGTTTTTCCCAATTTCCTTTTCAAATAAGAAACCGTCACGGATATTGGACACACCATAAAGGCAAAAATAAGCCCCTAAAACAAAGAGTTGAAAGACAGAATTTCCCGTAGAGGACAAAAGACTAGTCCCACCAAGAAAAACTAGTACGAGACCATCTAGTAAGAAACGAAAACGAGGTCGAATTTTGTTTTTGCGGTAGAGAACATAGGTGACAAGGTTGATACTAGCATGAAAAATCTGATAAATTCCAATCACAAGAGCCAAAATATAAATTGGCACATCAGTAGCAAGATTCGAGCCTAGCAAATATCCCATCACTAACAATTTAACCAGTTCAACTCCCAAGGTGTCCGTTGACTGACTTTTTTTGAAAATACGTAATACTAAATCTAAGACCGTTGCTATCCAAGCTAAAAACAGAACCAGTCGAATAACCGTCACTGGCAACCAAGTTCCCGTGACCATCAAGATAAGACCTAGCAGAACAAACAAGAAACCCTGAACAAGTAATTTCTTACCTGTCAGACCTAAAGAAAGAATTTTTTCCATAAAAGACCTTTCAAAAATAATAATTAAGCCCTTTGATCAAATTGACTGGTAAATAGCTGACGGCACAAACAGCCTGTGCCAGCAAGACATGGCGACTGACTGTAGCAATGTCACCATCTTGTCTTTTGCACTTCTGAAATTTGTTTTATTGAGTCGAAATCAGAGCTTTTAAAAACTAGCTAAACTTGAAAGCTAACCATAATTGCTAGATAAAAAAGGTGCAACCAATCCTTCTTGTAAAGGTAGGAAAGAATTATATCCATTCCATTAATTATTTATATATTACCTATTGTGACACAATACTCACTATAATTCAACTTTTTACCTATTTAAAACCATAAAGCCTACATAACTCTTTGAAGAGAACAAAAATCTGAATGTAATAAGATAGTACCCATTACCCATATTATAATTAGATTATGAATTGAAGCTTTTTGGAACTAAAATTAGGAATAATTGAGAAAGTAGGGAGGGAAATTTTGCTTTTACCCCATTTTGAAATAATTTCATTTTAGATTTTTCTAAGTTTCTTTCAAAGAGCCTGCAGGGGGCATCTAAACAACAGGAAAAAGCCTTGATTTACAAGGCTTTTTTGTTTTTCTAAAAGATTTTCTCTAGATATTTAGCAGAATCCCAAGATAGTTTCTCAATGTTCCACTTCTTCCTTAAATCGTACTTTTCCTTGGCTGTATAATCTCATAATCTTCACAAAGCGAACTGGATTGTTTTGGTTATACAAAAGAAATACTGAAAAGAATAACAAGCCAGCAAACCACAAACCATAGCCTTCATCACCAATCGGTTGGCCAAATTTTAGAGGAAGAATCAAGAAATACAAAAAGTAATAGATAGACACTATATTTACTACAAAGCGGGCAAATCGATAAGGTAAAGCAGACAGTTGTCTAGGATCAAACTGGTTTTTTACAAACAAATTATGAGATGCTGCAAAGAAAAAGACTTTCTCTGTCGTTGGCTGGGCCTTTCGAACATTTTTATAAAGTGCTCGTTCAAGTATAGCAACCAACAAGGAAAACTGCATCAACCAAAATAGAAGAATACAGGCTAGACTGAACCAGTTATAGACACCAATAAACTTGAGGGAAAAGAAGCCCGAAATTGCAGGTCCACCTGCTAGTAAGAGAATTACCAATTGAGGAATAAAAGAATTCGTTTCACCAGCTTTTTCAGTATTGAGCAACTTACTCTTTGGAGCAGCTAAAGCCTCTCCTGTCTTTTGGTCATAATAAACAGCCTGACCATTGCATTCGCCGATAAAGACACGACGGCGTCCGAGAAAAAACATATTGACCTCTTTCTATTTATGAAAACAAGTCTTCAAATTTTGGAATTTTATTATCCTAGTATACCATAAACCAACTTGCTAGGTCATAAGATAGCTAAGAGCCACATCTTGCTAAAAGGTTGACAGAACTTCGCTCCATAGGATATGATGGGAATACCTAAAATTTTAACTCTGCATGATCTTTACGACTTCTACTGAAAAAGCGTTGGAGAGTTCAATTCTATATCTGGAGGTTTCTATGAAAATCTATTATTCAAAATTTGTCGGTGTCGGCTATCTAGTTTTTGCGGTAGGTATATTCTTTCAATTTTTCTTTTTTCTCGCGCATGGATTGATCGACTTTTCTCAGCTCAGTCTTCTCACTGTGGTACCAACCATCCTCTTTTTCACTGCTATCTATGCAACGATTGCAGGCATCAAAAGACTTTCTAGTCGCAGACTCTCCTTTGAGTTCACCTTGGAAGGTATTTATGTCTATCCTGGGCTCTTCTTTTCCAAGGAAATTTTCATCCCAAAAGAAGAATTGTTGCGAGCATCTTATGTTGAAGTGGATGTCAGTGACCCTGACCATACCAACAGCAAAGCTTACTATTTAGATTTTGATCTGAGAGAGGTCACCCAGCTAGAAGATATTTCTAAGTCAAATGTTATCATCAATACAAGTGCCCTGATATTGCGACTCGCTCTTAGCCTCTGTCGATTTAGAGAGGAAGAAAAAGCCGAGTTGGCAACCTATCTAAAAGAAAACTACGGCATTGATTTCTTATACTAGCAAGTAAAAAAAGCCCTACATCAGGGCTTTTGTGTTGTTAGCGATTTAGTACTTGCGCTTCAAAGTGGGCAGGTTTATCGTCCAACTTAAACGTCGTGTAAATTTGAATGCTTAAAATTTTATGCTTCGAAAACTATTAAAAAAGTAAGAGCGTTTCTACACCCTTACTTCTTACTGGTATTCTTAATTACGGTAAAAATGACTATCTTTGTCGCTTGGTGATTGGCCGATTGCCAAGACGTCTTGGCTACCATCCGTACCAGTTAATTCATTTGCTACGCCTGCTGGGGTAAAGATAAGGCGTGCTCCTTCTCCACCACCAACAAGATGAATTCCTGTCAAATAGTAACCGTCCTTCTCCTCTACTTTGTCCATCTCATATTTAAAGGTGCCTTTTGAGCTTTGAATGGTCACGATTCCATCCGCTGTGACTGTAGCAGTTGTTCCAGCATAATTCTCCCAAGTTCCAAGGAATTTAGAATAATCTTTTTGATTTTCCGCCTTTGTCTCAGTTTGACTACCTGTAGCGCTTGAAGAACTTGTCTCAGACTTCTGCTCCTCTTTTTGACTAGCTTCTGTTTTACTTGATGACTCCTTAGTTACTTTAGAAGAAGCCTCTTTGCTTGAAGATGCTGTAGTTTTTTCAGTATTTCCTCCACAAGCAGCTAATGTTAAGACCGCCAGCAAAGCAAGAGCTGAAAGACTAGTGTAACGCAATGTTTTGTTTTTCATAAAAATCTCCTTTTGAAATGGTGACCCAGTTTAGTCTGAATCTAAAATGGCTAGTCCGAAATTACATATATTTTTGACGGCTAACCTGTAGTTTTCAGTGTATCATTTATTTCCATATAATTCAATAGCTATTTTGGTAACTTTGTGTAAGATCAAGCAAAAAACTGATCCAAGAATGAATCAGTCTCTCTTTATATCTTCTTTGATTTTTCAATAGCTTTAATAGATAAACATGGCATCGCCAAAGCTAAAGAAACGATATTTTTGGTCAATAGCATGCTGGTAGGCTTCGAGGACCAATTCACGGCCTGCAAAGGCTGAAACGAGCATGACCAGTGTTGACTTAGGCAAGTGGAAATTAGTAGAAAAAGCATCCACAACCTTCCAGTCATAACCTGGCTTGATAAAGATATTGGTCCAGCCAGAGTCTGCTTGAATTTGACCGTCAAACTTGCTTCCGATAGTTTCTAGCGTACGGATTGAGGTTGTCCCCACGGCAATGACACGACCACCATTTTCTTTGACCTGTCTCAAAGTCGCTGCAGCTTCCTCAGATAATTGATAAAACTCTGAGTGCATCTCATGCTCATCCAAATTATCTACTGAAACAGGTCTAAAGGTCCCAAGCCCAACGTGCAAGGTCAAGTAAACTAAGTGAACTCCTTTTTGCTGAATTTCTTCCAGTAATTCCTTGGTAAAATGGAGACCTGCAGTCGGGGCTGCTGCTGATCCACTCTCCTTGGCATAGACTGTCTGGTAACGTTCACGGTCGTCCAATTTTTCATGGATATAAGGAGGCAAGGGCATTTCTCCAAGACTTTCAAGTACTTCTAGGAAAATCCCTTCATATTCAAAACGGACAATACGGACACCGTGGGTCAATTCCTCAGTCACAACTGCGCTTAGTCGGCCATCACCAAAGACAACGCGGGCACCGACCTTGAGACGCTTGGCTGGTTTAGCCAACACTTCCCATTCATCTCCTGCTGTATTTTTCAAGAGCAAGAGTTCAACATGGCCCCCTGTTTCTTCCTTTTGACCATGAAGTCGAGCTGGTAATACGCGGGTATCATTCATCACCAGGGCATCACCTGGCTCTAGCATTTCAATAATGGAGTGAAAGTGGCGATCTTGAAATTCTCCAGTCTGGCGATTGACCATCAAGAGCTTAGAGGCATCGCGCTTTTCCAGAGGTGTTTGTGCAATCAACTCCTCAGGCAAGTGAAAATCAAAATCATTGGTATTCATTGTAGTCATATTTCCTTTTCTTTTCTAATGTACTTACGATTAGCTATCAAAACGAACTTCTTCAAGCAAATACTCGATGAAGCGTTCACCCATCTTAGATAAGCTAGTCTTCTCATGCTGAATATAAACCAGTTCAATCGGATCATCAATATCAAGTGGAATCGAGACAATATTGTCTCCATTGAGGTTACTATTGAGGATACCTGTCGCGATGGTATAGCCGTCCAAACCAATCAAGAGATTGAACAAGGTCGCACGGTCACTAACCACGATGGATTTTTTGTGGTGTTCTTGTGACAAAATCTCTTCTGAGAAATAGAAGGAATTATGGGTTCCTTGGTCATAGCTCAAGTAAGGGAAGTCTTCTAGGTCTGTCAACTGCACCTTGTCTTTTTTAGCAAGAGGGTTGGTCTTGCTGACAAAGATATGGGGCTGCGCTGTAAAGAGAGGATGGGCAACCAGATGATTATCATCCAACATCTTCGAAAGAACATCTCGGTTATAGCTGTTTAAAAAGAGGACTCCTACTTCACTGCGGAAGTTCTTGACGTCGTCGATAATCTCCCAGGTTCTGGTTTCACGCAAAAAAAGCTCGTACTTCTCCATATCGCTTTTCTTAAGTAATGAAACAAAGGCATTAACCACGAAGGCATAGTGTTGCGAAGACACACTAAAAAGCTCGCGATGAGCGATGGGATTCTTATAGCGTTCTTCTAGAAGTTGCGTTTGCTCGACAACCTGACGGGCATAGGATAGAAACTCCATCCCATCACGTGTGAGGGTAATTCCCTTAGGATTTCGGATAAAAATCTCAATTCCCATCTCATTTTCTAGATCACGAACGGCATTTGATAGACTAGGCTGCGTAATGAAAAGTTGCTTGGCAGCTTCATTCATCGAACCAGTCTCTACAATTTTGATAATATAGTGTAATTGTTGAATTCTCATGCTTTTATTGTACCATACTTGAGGCAATATAAAAAGAACCAGTCACTGAAAGCTCTGTGGCTAAGCTTAGATGAGTGCTTTCAAAGGACTTTATATAGCGACCTAAAAAGAGAGAGTGAGACAGAAATCGGTAATTCGTTAGAATTCGATTTCGTCGTCCCACCTCCGCACAGTTGAGTAGGGCTGTAAAAGCTGATGAAATCAGCGTAGTAGAGCCCACTCAACCACTGCGTCTTGCTCGACAATCCAAAGACAATTGAGAGGCTAGGACTTTTGTCCCAGCCTCTCTCTTATTCTTTAGAGTTAATATGCCTTCCATAGCGAAACTTAGCTTCCTCTTTTCCAAAAAATGGCTAGCAGAATCATAGCCCCGAGAACTGATGGGATAATGGCTGTACCGCTTAGGCTTGGTCCCCAAGAACCAAAGATTAATTGTCCTAAAAAGGCACCAATCCAGCCCAGAAACATTTTCCCAAAGCAGCCCATGCGTTCGCCACGGTTGGTGATAGCTCCTGCTAGTAGTCCGATTAAAAGCCCGACAAACATACTTCCAATCATAGTTTCTCCTTAAATTGCCCAATCTCCATTGCGGAAGAGCGGTACACGTGTTCCATCCTCACGGATACCATCGATATCCATTTGGCTCGAACCAATCATAAAGTCAACGTGAACATCAGAACGATTAAGTCCTGCAGCTTCCAGCTCTTCTTCACTCATCTCTGCTCCACCAACAACGCTAGTTGCGTAAGCTGCACCAATAGCCAAGTGGTTTGAAGCATTTTCGTCAAAAAGGGTGTTAAAGAAGGTAATCCCTGACTGAGAAATTGGACTTGGATCTGGTACCAAGGCACACTCACCCAAGGCACGCGCACCAGCATTCTTAAAGACAAGGTCCTTCATAACTTGATCACCCTTCTCAGCAGTGATATCAACGATTTGACCATTTTCAAAGGTCACTTTGATGCCTTCAATAATATTTCCATTGTAGCTAAGAGGTTTTGTAGACGTTACATAGCCATCTGCGCGACGGAAATCAGGGGCTGTAAAGACTTCTTCTGTTGGCATATTTGGCAAGAAACCTTCGCCTTGAGCATTGATCGCTCCAGCTGATTCCCAGACATGGTTCTTAGGCAAGCCAAGTGTCAAGTCAGTTCCAGGAGCAGTGTAGTGAAGGGCTGAGAATTGCTCTTTATTCAGCATTTCCGCCTTGCTCTTGAGGATAGCAGCATGTTCTTCCCAAGCTTTAACTGGATCTTCTTCGTAGATACGGCAAGTTTTGAAGATTTGGTCCCAAAGGAGGTCTACTGCTTCTTCGTCGCTTGCAGCATTTGGAAAGACTTTCTTAGCCCACTCAAGTCCAGCAGCTGCTGCTACAGTCCAGCTAACCTTGTTAGATTGAGTTGCGATACGCATTGGCTTCATAGCAATTCCCATAGCTTTTGCAGAAGCTGAGAGCTTTTCCGCATCTACTCCGTTCAAGGCACCTGGATCAGAAGAACGAACACCGAGACGACTTGCTTTGTTTTCAAGAAGGTAGTTCATCTCAGCGATCTTGTATTCTGGTACATTGTCCAAACGCTCCATTGGCGCGTGAAGGAATTTCTCACGGTTTACAAAGTCATCTGCCCATTGGACGATAACTTCGTGCGCTCCAAGTGCATAGGCTTCTTTGACGATTAAGTGAGCCAACTCACGTTGCTCCACATCGATGGAGAGAGCTAAGGTGTGACCAGGTTGCACGTTCACTCCGTTTGCAACCAAAAGCTTAGCGTATTTTTCTAGATTTTCTTTAAAATTTGGTAAAACCATGTTGTTTCTCTTTTCTATTTTTATTTTTCTTTCAAAGCAGAAAATAATCCTGCCAAAGCAATAGCACCTGACAAGAGTGCTGTCGATAGAAGAATTGTCTGATCAGCAAGTTCCAATTGGTACTCAAACACCTTCTCAGCTGGCTTGTCTTCCGCGAAAATTCTTAGTTTCATGAAATATCCTTTCTTATTCTTCGTCCTCCCCTAGATAGAGACGTCGAGCCTCTGGGCTATTTGTAAGGATATCTACATAGGTTTCATAGTCATCAAGTAGGGGCTTTCCTAAAGAGATATCTTGTTCTGGATTTATATTTTTCCCATAAAGAAAGCAAAGATAGAGACGTTCGTTGAGTGTTGGAAATACTTCAATAGACATTAGTTCAGCCTGACCTACCCGATCCCAATCCTGTTCTTTGATATCTGGTATGATATAGGATTGGAAGAGCCCCATAAGTGGATTATCTTCTGGTAGTCCACTGTCTTTATCCGCCAGAACCAAAGAACAACGTCTACCAAAACCAGCAAGTTGGCGCTCCCTTCCCTTTACCGAAACAGTAATAGGATGCCCTCCAATATGGCTATAAATCCATTCTTTAGGCAGTGCATAATCTAACAATGGGTTAACTTCTTTGACAATCGTTACAGGACTACAGCGTAGAAACTGGCGAGTAACAGCCTTACAAAAGAGGATATCCTCCTCTTTCAAGGTCACTCCCTTCCAATTATTTTCCTCGTTAAAATGGTTGAAAAATACCAGATAGAGATCACGCACCATTTGTGCTAATACGTAAACGCCATTTCGTAAACATATAGAAATAACTTTCCCTGGTTTCCAGGGTGTTGCTCTTTTTTTCTTTTCCATCATGATACAACCTCAAACCTACACAAGACATTTCAAACTATTAAAACAAATCATCAAACAAGCTCAACTGATTATCCTCTGGCATATTACCGAGAATTCCCATTTCATCCATCTTTTCAACCAAGGTTGAGGAGAGTCCACCACGCTTGCGGAGTTCAGTTTTAGAGAGGAATTCTCCTTCTTTTCGAGCGCGCACCAATTGCTTGGCAACGTTCTCGCCTAGCCCATCCATAGCGACAAACGGTGGGATGAGGGTGTCTCCATCGATGATGAATTCAGTCGCATCACTGCGGTATAGATCTAGCTTGCCAAATTTGAAACCACGTTCCCACATCTCATTGACGATTTCAAGTGTGGTATAAAGGTCAATTTCTACGTTGGAAGCTTCATTGTTCTTGCGTTTTTCAGCAATTTCTTGCATTCTGCGTTTAATGGCATCCAAGCCCGCTCCCATGGTCTTGATATCAAAGGCCTTGGCACGGATTGAGAAGTAAGCACAGTAGTAATAAATCGGATGATGAACCTTGAAGTAGGCCACACGAAGGGCCATCATAACATAGGCAGCTGCGTGGGCTTTAGGGAACATGTACTTGATTTTTCCACAAGATTCGATATACCACTCAGGCACATTATTGGCCTTCATGGCTTCGATATAACCATTGCGCTCTTCTTCAGAAATTTTGAGCCACAATCCCTTACGCACTCGTTCCATGATGGTAAAGGCCATCTTTGGATTAAGACCTGCATGCATGAGGTAAACCATGATGTCATCCCGACACCCGATAACGGTTGAAAGGTCCGCAATCCCTGCCTTAATCAAGTCCTGGGCATTTCCCAACCATACGTCTGTCCCGTGAGACAGACCTGAAAGCTGGAGCAACTCCGCAAAGGTCGTCGGATGGGTTTCATCGACCATCCCACGTACGAAGTTAGTCCCAAACTCTGGAATACCAAGCATACCCGTTGAAGTCCCGATTTGTTCAGGCGTCACTCCCAGAATATCGGTACCTGAAAAGAGGGCCATGACACCAGGATCATCCATTGGGATATCATTTGGATCAATGCCTGACAAGTCTTGGAGCTTGCGAATCATGGTCGGATCATCATGTCCTAGAACATCGAGCTTGAGGACGTTCTCATCGATATCGTGGAAGTTAAAGTGAGTAGTCTGCCATTCAGCGGTTACATCATCTGCAGGATACTGCACTGGAGTAAAGTCATAGACATCCATATAGTTAGGAATAACAACGATTCCCCCTGGGTGCTGACCAGTCGTTCGTTTGACACCTGCAGCTCCTTGAGCAAGGCGCTCCACTTCGGCTTCACGGTAGAATTTGCCATAGTCACGCTCGTAACCCTTAACAAATCCATAGGCTGTTTTAGCAGCCACCGTACCAACCGTTCCTGCACGGAAGGCATACTCTTCCCCAAAGATATCACGAACATCCAAGTGGGCGCTCGGTTGGTCTTCACCTGAGAAGTTCAAATCGATATCAGGTACCTTATCCCCATCAAAACCAAGGAAGGTCTCGAAAGGAATATCCTGTCCATTCTTGCTAAGCTTGTGGCCACAGTTTGGACAATCCTTATCTGGCATATCAAATCCTGAACCGTAGGAACCATCTGTGATAAACTCACTGTACTGACACTGACCACAGACATAGTGAGGAGAGAGAGGATTAACCTCTGTAATCCCAATCATGGTCGCAACGAAACTAGATCCAACAGACCCACGAGAACCAACCAAGTAGCCTCGTTCGTTAGAGCGCTGCACTAGCATTTGCGAAGCCAGATAAATCACGGCAAATCCATTCCCCAAGATAGAGGTTAGTTCCTTTTCAATCCGTAAATCAACGATATCTGGGAGTGGATTTCCATAGATTTCAAAAGCTTTTTTATAGGTTAACTCGGCGACCGTTTCCTCGGCTTGGTCAATGAAAGGTGTATACAAGTCGCCTTTAACGACCTCAACAGGCTCAAAGATTTCTGCCAAGGCATTGGTATTTTCAATGACAATCTTACGAGCCAAGTCTTCCCCTAGAAAGGCAAATTCATCCAACATTTCATTAGTTGTTCTAAAGTGTGCCTTTGGTAGCGGAGCAGGCTGGGCAGCTTCTCCATGGCCGATCGTTCGGTTAATCATGGCACCCTGACCGAGACTTCGCACGATAATCTCGCGATAAATCTCATCCTCAGGTTCGATATAGTGGACGTTTCCTGTCGCAAGAACTGGCTTACCGAGACGCTCTCCAACCTCTATCAAGCTCTTGATAATGGTCTGAAGTTCCTCCATATCCTTGACCTGCTCTTTGGCAATCAGAGGCGCATAGATAGCTGGAGGCATGACCTCGATAAAATCATAGTATTTGGCTACTTCTACTGCCGCATCTACACCTTGTGATACGACTGCATCAAAGACTTCCCCTTCCGTACAGGCTGAACCTAAGATCAAACCTTCTCGATGGGCATCTAGTACCGTACGTGGAATCCGTGGAACTCCTTCAAAATACTGGGTATTAGAGAGGGAAACCAGCTTAAAGATATTTTTCAAGCCCACTTGATTTTTCACATAGATGGTCGCATGCTTGACACGAGCTTTCTTATAAGAATCCGGACTGATTAAATCAAGGTTTAATCGTGCTAAGTCCGTCACACCGTGTTTTTCTGCTACTTCTTTGATAAAGATAAAGAGCAGACGGCCAGTTGCTTCCGCATCATAGTTGGCCATATGGTGGTGTTCTAGAGCTACACCAAAACGTTTGGTCAAGGGTCCCAAACCATGTCGCTTGTACTCTGGATAGAGATTTCTAGCGAACTCTAGCGTATCGACGACAGGTTGAGTAATTTTGGGCAGACTGTGACGCTCATAGTTGGCATTCATAAAGCCAACGTCAAAGCTTGCATTATGGGCTACAAGAACTGTATCTTTACAGAATTCTTGGAATTCTTTCAGAACTTGAACCAAGGGTTTAGCATTTTTTACATGGTCATCGGTTATCCCTGTCAACTCGGTTGTAAAAGCTGACAAAGGATGCCCTGGATTGATAAACTCATCAAACTCAGCGATGATATTGCCCTTATACATCTTGGAAGCTGCCACCTGAATCAAATCATTATAGATAGCTGATAGACCTGTCGTTTCAACGTCAAAGACTACATAAGTCGCTTCAGACAAATTCATCTCAACTTCATTGTAGACGATAGGAACACGGTCTTCAACAATATTGGCTTCCATACCATAGATAAGTTGGATGCCAGATTTTTTGGCGGCCTTATAGCCGTGAGGGAAAGACTGAACATTGCCGTGATCTGTAATAGCAACCGCTTTGTGGCCCCATTTGGCTGCTGTTCCAACGATTTCCTCGACCTCAGGCAGCGCATCCATGGTCGACATATTGGTATGGGCATGAAACTCAACGCGACGCTCACCTTCTGGCATCAAGTCCTTACGCTCATAGTGGACGACTTCCTGGACATCTTGCACATTCATGGTCAAGTCTCGCGTGAAATTATTGACTTCAACATTTCCACGAACACGGAGCCAAGAATTTTTCTTGATCATGTCAAACTTCTGAGCTTCTTCTTCATTTTTGACCCATTTTTGCATAGAGAAGCTAGAGGTATAGTCAGTCATCTTGAAGTTAATCAAGACACGACCCGTTCTAGTCACCTTATGCTCAACATCAAAGACAACTCCTTCAAAAACCAATCTATTTTCTTCGGTATTGACCTCGATCATAGGAGTAATCTCTGCCTTATCAAGTTTTGGCTTTGCAGCTGCCTTCTTGGCTTGAAAATCAAAGACAGGTTTGTCCTCAACTGGAGGAGGCGGTCCCATCTGTTCTAACTGTTCCATGGCTCGAAGTGTCTCGTCATTAGCAGCCTGAACAATCATTTGATTCTCTGTATGGAAGGCTTCTTGTTCTTCCCTTGTCAGCTCTTCATTTTTTTCTAAGATGCAAGAAAGTTTAGGAAAACCAAAGAGTTCCAGTTGTTTACTAAGATTCGGGAGATGATTTTTCCTAAAATGCTCTGTATCTGCAGCTTCAGAGGCTTCGATAATCAACTGTTCATTTTCAAATCGCACCTGAAAATTTTGATACATGGAACGAAAACCTTGACTGGCGCAAGGACCATCCGAAAAAGCCTCTCGATAGTAGACTTGTAAAAGTTCTCTAGAAAAATCTTGATTTCTCGTTTTTATCTCAAAACTAGCCTGATTTCCTGTTTTTGAGAATTCATCCTTCAAACCTCTTTTCAACTCTAGAAAAAGTTCAAAAGGCAAGATATTTTCAAAAACAAAACGAAACTCCCAAACTTTGCTTCGTTTATGAACAATAACTTGTTCTATTTCAGCCTGAGAGAAGGCCTCATGATTTCTCATTGCAGCAGGTATTCCCAACTGATTCATTAAAATTTCAAAAGTGGTTGACATCCATTTTCCTCACAATATACTCCTTCTATTTTACCATATTTGAGGCACTTTTTCCTATTTCTACCAAACAGAAAAAGAAGCCACAAAGTGACTTCTTTTAAAGTGACGGTGAATTATTCTTCACCTTTGTTTTTCTTAATGATTTCTTCTTGTACTGACTTAGGTACATCTTCGTAGTGGTCGAATACCATCATGAATGTACCACGTCCTTGAGATGCAGAACGAAGAACAGTTGCGTAACCGAACATTTCAGCAAGTGGAACGTAAGCACGAACGATTTGGCTGTTACCGTGTGCTTCCATACCATCCACACGTCCACGACGAGCAGTTACGTGACCCATAACATCACCAAGGTTTTCTTCTGGAACAGTGATAGTTACAAGCATCATTGGCTCAAGGATAGCTGGTTGTGCTGATTTAGCAGCTTCTTTAAGGGCAAGTGAAGCCGCGATCTTGAAGGCAGTTTCAGATGAGTCGACATCATGGTATGAACCATCGTAAAGCTTAGCTTTAACGTCAACCATTGGGTAACCTGCAAGAACACCGTTAGCCATAGATTCTACCAAACCTTTTTCAACCGCTGGGATAAATTCACGAGGAACCACACCACCGACGATTGCGTTTTCAAATTCGAAGCCTTTACCTTCTTCGTTTGGAGTAAATTCAATCCATACATCACCGAATTGACCTTTACCACCAGACTGACGTTTGAAGAATCCACGTGCTTGAGTAGAAGCGCGGAATGTTTCACGGTAAGATACTTGAGGAGCACCTACGTTCGCTTCAACTTTGAACTCACGACGCATACGGTCAACAAGGACGTCAAGGTGAAGCTCACCCATACCTGAGATAACTGTTTCACCAGTTTCAACGTTTGTTTCAACGCGGAATGTTGGATCTTCTTCAGCCAATTTTTGAAGGGCGATACCCATCTTATCTTGGTCAGCTTTAGATTTTGGCTCAACCATCAATTGGATAACTGGTTCTGGAACGTTGATTGACTCAAGGATGATTTTAGCTTTTTCATCTGTCAATGAGTCACCAGTAGTAGTATCTTTCAAACCAACGGCAGCAGCGATATCACCTGAGTAAACAGTGTCGATTTCTTGACGGCTGTTAGCGTGCATTTGAAGGATACGTCCGATACGTTCACGTTTACCTTTAGAAGTGTTCAATACGTATGAACCTGATTGAAGCACACCTGAGTAAACACGGAAGAATGTCAAACGACCTACGAATGGATCAGTCATGATCTTGAAGGCAAGAGCTGCAAATGGCTCTTCGTCAGATGCTGGACGAGTTTCTTCAGCGTCTGTATCTGGGTTAATACCTTTGATAGCTGGGATATCAAGTGGGCTTGGAAGGTAGTCAATAACTGCATCAAGCATCAATTGAACACCTTTGTTCTTGAAGGCAGAACCACACAATACTGGGAAGAATTCAACATTGATAGTCGCTTTACGGATACCAGCTTTCAATTCTTCGTTGGTGATTTCTTCACCTTCGAGGTATTTCATCATCAATTCTTCGTCAGTTTCAGCAACTGCTTCGATCAATTTTTCACGGTATTCTTGAGCTTGGTCAAGGTATTCAGCTGGGATGTCTTCTTCAAGGATATCTGTACCAAGGTCGTTAGTATAGATTTCAGCTTTCATCTTGATCAAGTCAATGATACCACGGAAGTCATCTTCAGAACCGATTGGCAATTGGATTGGGTGTGCATTTGCTTGAAGACGATCGTGAAGTGTGCTTACAGAGTAAAGGAAGTCCGCACCGATTTTGTCCATTTTGTTAGCAAATACAATACGTGGAACTCCGTACTCAGTTGCTTGACGCCAAACTGTTTCAGTTTGAGGCTCAACACCTGATTGCGAGTCAAGAACGGTAACCGCACCATCCAATACACGAAGAGAACGTTGTACTTCGATTGTGAAGTCCACGTGTCCTGGTGTGTCGATGATGTTTACGCGGTGGTTGTTCCATTGAGCTGTTGTTGCAGCAGATGTGATAGTGATACCACGCTCTTGCTCTTGCTCCATCCAGTCCATTTGTGACGCACCTTCGTGAGTTTCACCGATTTTGTGGATTTTACCAGTGTAGTAAAGAATACGCTCAGTAGTTGTTGTTTTACCAGCATCGACGTGAGCCATGATACCGATATTACGAGTTTTTTCAAGTGAAAATTCGCGTGCCATGAGGTTTGTTTCTCCTATTTATTTTTGATTTCTATTCTATTATAACATGATTTTAATAAAAACGGATAGGCAGGACCTACCCGTTCTCAATGTTTTCATGCTATTGTTGGTTTCAACTTACGAGCTGGTAAGTTGAGTTATAGCTAATACTAATCGATTTAGCTAATTTGAACCCGGGCTAAAAGCTTGGAAAATAGATAAGCTCTCCTAGAATCTTCGATTCTTCGTCAAGCTTCCTAATTTTCAGTCGCTTTTTTAACGCCCTTAGTATCTTAATCTTACCAACGGAAGTGTGCGAATGCACGGTTAGCTTCAGCCATACGGTGAGTGTCTTCACGTTTCTTAACAGCTGCACCAGTGTTGTTAGCAGCGTCCAAGATTTCTTTTGCAAGACGGTCTTGCATTGTGTGTTCACCACGAAGGCGAGCGATTGTTACCAACCAACGAAGTCCAAGTGTTGTACGACGTTCTGGACGAACTTCAACTGGGACTTGGTAGTTAGAACCACCAACACGACGTGCACGTACTTCAAGTACAGGCATGATGTTTTCCATAGCTGTTTCAAATACTTCAAGTGCATCGTTACCAGTAACTTCTTTGATTTGTTCAAAAGCACCGTAAACGATTGAAGCAGCTGTACCACGTTTACCGTCAAGCATAACGCGGTTGATAAGACGAGTAACTAATTGTGAATTGTAAAGCGGATCTGGCAATACGTCACGTTTTGGAGCTCTATTTTTACGACTCATTTCTCTTTATCCCCTTTCCTTATGCTTTTTTCGGACGTTTAGTACCGTATTTAGAACGGCCTTGTTTACGATCGTTAACACCTGCAGTATCAAGTGCACCACGGACGATATGGTAACGTACCCCTGGAAGGTCTTTTACACGTCCACCGCGAAGAAGCACCACGCTGTGCTCTTGCAAGTTGTGTCCGATACCTGGGATGTAGGCAGTAACTTCGATAAGGTTGCTCAAACGTACACGAGCAAATTTACGAAGGGCAGAGTTAGGTTTTTTAGGTGTCATTGTTCCAACACGAGTTGCAACACCACGTTTTTGTGGTGAAGAAACGTTTGTTTGAACTTTTTTATGACTGTTGTAACCAACGTTCAAAGCTGGTGATTTAGATTTTTCTACTTTTGATTTACGCGGTTTGCGAACCAATTGGTTAATTGTAGGCATCTACATTCTCCTGTGTTTTTTTATTTTTGGTGATGATACACTTGGTGACAGCTATCATCTGTGTGTACTTTTGCAACATTTGTCAGCACGTCCCTGTACACTCTTGAGAGACCAAAAGTAAAAAGTACCGTCTATTATTGTACCACGTTTTTTCTATTTTTGTCAATATATTTCTACTTGTTTTTTGACTTCTTTGCTCTTAAATTTAGTTGAAAACGCTCGCCTACCAGATAGGTTCTCCAATTGACCACATAGACAAAGCCTCTTGTAATTGTCTAAAAAATGGTGTTTAATAGATTTGTAAGCAAGAGATCTCTATTACAACTTTTACAAAGGAGAAAATATGAAAGTCAGACTTGATATTGATGCCCAATACACTGAGGAGCAAATCATCTTAGAAGCCCCAAGCTTGTCTAAAAATATTCAAAAAGTCCAAGACTTTGTCCAATCCCTGGATCAAAAAGAAACCATCAAAGGGAAGTTTCAAGATCAGGTTTACCTGATTCAGATTAGTAAGATTCAACGAATCTACATTGAAAATCGAAAGGTCTTAGCCGAGACTGATCAGCAGACATATACTCTTGATATCCGTCTCTACCAAGCAGTTGACATTTTGCCTGCTTCCTTTATCCAAATTTCCCAATCGGAAATTGTCAACATCGATGCTATTAGTCATCTAAAACTAACCTCTAACGGCTTGATTGAAATCTATCTAAAAAATGACAGTTTCACCTACTCATCTCGCCGTTACCTCAAAACCATTAAGGAGAAATTAGAACTATGAAAAAACAAGTATTTCACGATGCCACAACCGGTATCCTCATCGGTCTCATCCTATCTATTATCTTTTCTTTTATCTATTCACCAAGCAACTATGCACCACTTAGCCCCAACTCTTTGATTGGCCAATTCATGATCCAACAACAGGTACATGGCGCTCTAGTTTTGCTCTACTGTTCTATCATCTGGGCAGCTATCGGAGTCCTCTTTAGTTTTGGTAGCCGTCTCTTTGCCAAAGACTGGAGCCTTCTTCGTGCTACTGTCACTCACTTCTTCCTCATGCTATTAGGTTTTGTTCCTCTAGCAATTCTGGCAGGTTGGTTTCCACTTCGCTGGACTTCCATCCTTCAACTCATCCCAGAGTTTGCCATCGTCTATCTCATCATCTGGGCGATTCTCTATAAAAGAGAATCAAAGAAGGTTGCCCACATCAACCAATTATTGGCTCAGAAGAAATAATGCAACAGAAACCCACTCATAGGACTGAGTGGGTTTTTGCTTATAATTTTTGCTTCCATTCTAACAAGAGATTCATGGCCTGCATCGGTGTCATATTGTACACATCTACTTTAGCCAATTCTGCTAGGATAGGATTTTCTTCCGCCGAGTCAAATAGGGAAATTTGTTCAGAGACTGCATGTGTTTGTTTCATTGGAGCAGGACTTTCCTGACCTTGGTTCTCTAATTGCGTTAATATTGCATCTGCCCTTACTAGCAAATCTGTCGGTAACCCTGCAATCTTAGCTACGTGAATACCGTATGATTTGTCTGCTGGTCCTGCTTCGATCTTGTGAAGGAAGGTAACCTGACCATTTTGCTCCAGCGTAGCCACGTGGACATTAACCAGATGTTCCAGACTAGATTCTAAGCTAGTCAATTCATGGTAGTGGGTCGCAAAGAGAGTCTTGGCACCAATATGCTCATGGATATACTCGATAATAGACTGGGCTAGAGCCATACCATCATAAGTTGCGGTTCCTCGACCAAGCTCATCAAAAAGAATCAATGAATCCTTTGTCGCATGACTAATGGCATTATTAGCTTCCATCATCTCTACCATAAAGGTAGATTGGCCTGAAACCAAGTCATCTGCTGCTCCGATACGTGTAAAAATCGCATCAAAAATTGGCAGTCGAGCACTTTCTGCAGGGACATAAGAACCCATCTGAGCCATAACCGCTGTCATAGCTAATTGGCGCATATAGGTTGACTTCCCGCTCATGTTCGGTCCTGTAATTAGTTGAATGCTAGTATCTTCATCCATCTGGATACTATTGGGAATATAGGTCTGAGCTCCCATGACCTTCTCAACGACAGCGTGACGACCATTCTGGATATCAATCCGCGACTCTTGCCCAAACTCTGGACGAATCAGGTGTTGATTTTCTGCAACTACTGCCAAGCCTTGCAAGACATCGACAGTGGCGATTCCTTGGGCTAGGGCTTGCAGGCGTTGGATATACTTGCCAACCTCCTCACGGATCCGCATAAAAATTTCATACTCTAGGTTTGCTGATTTTTCACGCGCCTCTAACATTTCTCCCTCGATACGAGCCAACTCCTCTGTCCCAAAACGTTCAGAGTTTTTTAGCGTAGCCTTACGGAAAAAGTGGGCTGGAACATTACCGAGCTGCGAGTTGGTCACATGGAAATAGTAACCATCTTTTTTATTGTAGTCAATCTTGAGCGTACTGATGCCAGAGTTTTCTCTTTCCTTGGCCTCAATCTCAGCAATCCAGCTGGTTCCCTCTCTCAGCACACGACGATACTTATCCAAGGTCTCATCAAAGCCAGTCCGAATAATACCACCTTCGGTAATCACGTGAGGAGCCTCAGGAGCAATGGCTGCGCTAATAAGACTTTCCAACTCAGGAATAGCATCTAATTGTTCAATCAGATAGGCAAGAGCTGGTTGCTCCATTCCTTCTAAAATTGCTCGAATTCGTGGAACACTTCTCAGAGTAGTCGCTAATTGTAAGAGGTCTTTAGGATTGCTTTTCCCAAAAGAAACACGACTAGCCAGGCGCTCAATATCGTAGACTCCCTTTAGGCTTTCTGTCAAATCACTACGTTCAAAGAAATAATCCAGAAAGACCTGTACAACCTCCTGACGTTCAAGGATACGATCCTTGTCAATCAAGGGACGGTGGATCCAAGAGCGCAAAAGACGCATTCCCATGGCAGTCTTAGTTTCATCTAGCAACCAGAAAAGACTCCCTTGTTTCTTGCCAGAACGAGCATTTTCTACTAGATCTAGACTAGCCTTGGTTGCATAATCCATCTGCAAGAAATCCTTAATTTCATAACGAATAACAGGTTTTAAGTGATTCAACTCTCTCATCTGAGTCCGATGAACATACTGAAGAAGCTTACTACTGGCAGCTTGTTCAATTGGCGCCAAGCGGGGATCCAGCAGATGTATGTCTTCAAATAATTCTTGCTCATAAGAAAGCACCAAATTCATTTGACGGCTGAGAATCTGTTCTTCCTCTTCAGTTAAGGTATAGCCGATGACAACTTCTCTTGCCTTAAGATTTCGGATTTCACCACAGACTAGGGTAAAATCCAATAAACCTGTCACATAGAAATCACCCGTCACTAAGTCCATGTATGCCAAACCAAATTGCTGACCGTCACGGTCGATAGCCACCAAAAAGTTGTTTTGACTATCTGGTTTACTACTATCGACGACTGTACCAGGGGTAATCACCTGCACAACCTCGCGTTTTACAACGCCAACAGCCTGCTTAGGATCCTCCATCTGCTCAGCAATGGCAACTTTGTAGCCACGCTCCACTAGGACATCAATATACTGTTGGGCAGAGTGATAAGGCACACCAGCCATGGGAATAGGATTGTCAGCATTCTTATTGCGACTGGTTAGTGAAATTTCTAGTATCTGGGCAGCATTGACTGCATCTTCGTAAAACAACTCATAAAAATCACCCATACGAAAGAGCAAAAAAGCATCTGGATATTGTTTTTTGATATCCACATACTGTTGCATGCCAGGTGATAATTTTTCTGTCATCATCCATTCTCTCCTTGTTAAAAATAGAGAGTGGGACAGAAATCGGTAATTCGTTAGAATTCGATTTCGTCGTCCCACCTCCGCACAGTTGAGTAGGGCTGTAAAAGCTGATGAAATCAGCGTAGTAGAGCCCACTCAACCACTGCGTCTTGCTCGACAATCCAAAGACAATTGAGAGGCTAGGACTTTTGTCCCAACCTCCTTATCTATCCTTCATCAAATCTAACAAACGATCTTCCATGAGTTTAGCAACATGCTGATCTCGGCAGATTACCAAGAGAGTATTGGCACCCGCAACTGTTCCTAAAATCCATTCATCCTTGTTGGCATCGACAACATTGGCTAAAACTGCGGCTTCACCCAATTTAGTGTGTAAAACTAAGGTAAACTCTGCTCTTGCTACACCTTCCAAATGATGGGACAAGAACTCAACCAGGTCAATCTTCTCTGTCTCATTTGCTAGTACGTAGTAGACCTTATCATTTTTCTTAACCTTGGTCAAGCCCAGTTCACGAAGGTCACGCGACAAGGTCGTTTGCGTCACAAAAACATTGCGTGCTTCCAACCGATCCTGGATCTCTTTTTGAGTCCCTAATTTTTCCTCAGTGATCATCTGCTTGATCAACTGATGACGTTCTCTTTTTCTCATAACATCCTCTCGAGTGAATATTTATAACATTTTACAACTATTTAATAAGAACATTATACCAAAAAAACTGAATATTTCAAAAAAAATTCTTATCATTCCTCAAAATTGTGATAAAATAGAAGAAAAGTCCAAAGGAGTTTATAATGAATACAAAACAATTGATCGCTAGCGAATTGGCTAGCGTCATTGACAGCCTGGATCAAGAGGCTATTTTAAATTTACTAGAACAACCCAAAAACTCTGATATGGGAGACATCGCCTTCCCTGCCTTTACTCTAGCAAAAGTTGAGAGAAAAGCTCCACAAATGATTGCAGCAGATATCGCTGAAAAAATCAATAGCCAAGCCTTTGAAAAAGTCGTCGCTACTGGACCTTATGTTAACTTCTTCCTTGATAAAAATGCCATTTCTGCTCAGGTATTACAAGCTGTTATCACTGAAAAAGAACACTATGCTGACCAAAATATTGGTAAACAAGAAAATGTTGTTATCGACATGTCTAGTCCCAATATTGCTAAACCATTCTCTATTGGTCACCTGCGCTCAACTGTTATCGGAGATAGCTTGTCACATATTTTCCAAAAAATCGGTTATCAAACGGTCAAGGTCAACCATTTGGGAGACTGGGGTAAACAGTTTGGAATGCTGATTGTTGCCTACAAAAAATGGGGCGACGAAGAAGCTGTAAAAGCTCATCCGATTGATGAACTTCTTAAACTCTACGTTCGCATCAATGCTGAAGCTGAAAATGACCCTAGCTTGGATGAAGAGGCACGCGAATGGTTCCGTAAACTTGAAAATGGAGACGAGGAAGCTCTCGCACTTTGGCAATGGTTCCGTGATGAAAGTTTGGTGGAATTTAACCGCCTTTACAATGAATTGAAGGTTGAATTTGATAGCTACAACGGGGAAGCCTTCTACAATGACAAGATGGATGCAGTTGTAGACATCCTTTCTGAAAAAGGACTTCTTGTTGAATCAGAAGGTGCCCAAGTTGTCAACCTTGAAAAATATGGAATTGAACACCCAGCTCTTATCAAGAAATCTGACGGTGCAACTCTTTACATCACACGTGACTTGGCCGCTGCCCTCTACCGTAAAAACGAATATCAATTTGCTAAATCTATCTATGTCGTTGGTCAAGAACAATCTGCTCACTTTAAACAACTTAAGGCTGTCTTGCAAGAAATGGGTTACGATTGGAGTCAAGATATTGTCCATGTTCCTTTTGGATTGGTAACAAAAGAAGGGAAGAAACTCTCTACTCGTAAAGGGAATGTCATCTTGCTAGAGCCTACTGTTGCAGAGGCTGTTAGTCGTGCCAAGGCCCAAATCGAGGCTAAAAATCCTGAACTAGAAAACAAAGACCAGGTAGCGCATGCTGTTGGGGTTGGAGCCATTAAATTCTATGACCTCAAGACTGACCGTACAAATGGGTATGATTTCGATTTAGAAGCTATGGTATCCTTCGAGGGTGAAACTGGACCTTATGTTCAATACGCCTACGCTCGTATCCAATCTATCTTACGCAAAGCAGATTTCAAACCAGAAACAGCTGGAAACTATAGCTTGAATGATGCTGAAAGCTGGGAAATCATCAAACTCATCCAAGACTTCCCACGTATTATCAACCGTGCGGCGGATAACTTTGAACCTTCTATCATTGCTAAATTTGCAATTAGCCTGGCTCAAGCCTTTAACAAATACTATGCACATACGCGTATCTTGGATGAAAGCCCAGAACGCGACAGCCGTCTAGCTCTCAGCTATGCAACTGCAGTTGTCCTCAAAGAAGCACTTCGGCTGCTGGGTGTGGAGGCGCCAGAGAAGATGTAAATCGTTACAAGAGACTGGAACTAAAGTTCCTAGTCTCTTGACGGCAATCGCTATATGGAGAATTGCCTAAACGCTTCACTAATCTTTCGATAGAAATATGATCGATTTCTACCGAAAGACGTCGCAATCTTAAAGTTACTGGAACTAAAGTTCCTAATTGTTATACGCTAGCCGATTTTATGCGGACTAGCTAACTACTTCACTAGAATGACTTGAAAAGCGGAGACTCTTCGCTTTTCTCTTGCTATTCATTTCTTTATCACTTAGGGAGAATTTTTATGAGCCAATACGCTTATATCTTAGTTGTTATTAGTCTTCTTTTTCTCTTTCTTGTCAACAAATATGAAAAAGAGAAACTTCAAAGACTGCTTCAGGACCAACTATTGAAAGATCAAAATTTTCGTGCAACTATCAAAGAAAAAATCCAAACGATAGAAAATATCAACGATGTCATTGATTACGTGAATAAAGGCTACCGTTTAGGGATCCCCATTTCAAAAGAAATCGTTGACGAAATTCGCAACTAACAAAAAGACTCGAGATGACATTTCTCGAGTCCTTTTCTATTTTTTCCGGAGAACTACGATTCCCACCAGTATAACAATTCCTAATGATGCCATGGTTCCGTAAGCTGACAAACTTTCATCAAGAAATTTCGCGGATAACTGCATCAGAGTGATTGCTAAGAGTAGCAAGGCACTGCATAGCATAATATCCTTGAAGCTTGGTTTGCGTTTTATATACTTTAAAAATGATCTCTGTAGTTTACTCATTTCGATTGGTCTCCAATGACAAAATCAGACCTATCACACTACCAGCTATAAATACCCACCAGCAAATCCTGATATCTTGTAAAGCTAAAAAGGAAAATAGAGACATTCCAAAAGGTAATGTTAAGGAAAAAATCATACTCAAGAAGTTATTACTTCTAGCTAATACGTCTGAACTCAAATTAGACAGTAACAGAGTATCTAATTTAGGCATCGATTTCGACATAAAATACATAACAAAGGCTAAGCAAATAATACCGACCAGAGGAGGAAAATCTAAAATATTGGCAATAGCAAGTAATACAAATAGGAGAGCATTAAGGGATAACAAATTTGAAAAAGATAATTTCCCAAAATAATCATTAGGAGTTAAACTTCCAATAATAGCTCCCCCTAAGCTGACACCTTCAATCAAAAAAAGAGCTTGGGCATAACTGAGATGATAGATATCATGGTCTAATAAGTAAAAATGATAAATACCTCCAATAGCACCTCCTAAAGTGTTCATAATTAGAATAACAAGTACAATTTTGAATAAGGATTTACTTTCATTTTTTCTAAACACATAGTCCATATCTGCATAGATTGTTTTCATTTGTTGGACTAAATTAATTGGTTGAGTCTCCACAGTTATAGACAAATGTGTCAGTTCTTTTCTATTTTTTAACAAAATCAGAGAAGATAACAGAAAGAAACCTGAGTTCACAATTGCAACTAAAGAAAAATTTTGTTGACTTGTAGTGAGTATCCATACCCCCAGAGCTTGACCTCCTAGATTTGATAAATAAGATACAAATTGAGTAAAGGAGTAGGCTTCATAGAGTTTATCTTCTGAAATATTATACTGAATAATCGGCATACGTAATCCCGCTGTATAATCTGATAAGACATCTGAACATATATTCATTAAACAAATAAAGGCAAAAGTAAAAAAATTAGAATCACGAATTACTATCGCAATCAAGAGAAATAAAATACTTTGCAAGCATCCAACCCAAATAATCATCCTTGCTTTATTTTGAGTCTGATCAGCCTTAATTCCCACATAAAAAGTAAATAAGAATGGCAAAATCGTAATCATGTTTGCCACAAACACAGCTAGACTTTTAAATGGCAAACTAGCAGCATAGACTACAAACACCAAATTATAAATGTATGCTCCACTTGAACTTAAAAATCTTGATAAAGTGAGTATTCTAAATAGATGATGTTTTAAAAATAGCTTCATAACAGATTTCTCCTATATTTCAAAGAATTTTCTATTGAAGCCAGTATAATAAAAAAATCGGGAGTCCCCACTTTTTTGTAATATATTTTTCTTCAAAGTAGATAAAATATCTTCTAGAAACTATTAAATATGCAACATTAAGAATCGAATTTATTTTTTGCCAGCTAACACCATAAGAATATATTACAACTCCTTGCATGAAAATTGATTTAAAAAGTAGTTTTCATAGTATGTCGCACCATCTACGTATTCTAAATCCTTCAAAATCTCAATACCTCTCTTAATTCTTACACCCCCTTTATCCGATAATGTAAAAATAGTATCGTAATAACCTTTGGCAATCATATAAATAATTTTAAGATAGGCTTCTTGCTCTGGTAAATCTCGCTTTTCAATCTGAAAGATGAAATAATCTGCCTTTAACTTATCTTTTTCCTCTACTGCTTTAAATAGTCCATTAATTAAAATCGTATCAATACTAACTTTATTATCCGGTAAAGAACCTAATAAATCTGTTTTTTGTAGCATCTCCCTAGCATATTTAAAATAGAGCGGAAGAGGAAACAAGGTAGAAATGGTTGAAAATAGTTCTAATTCGTAATTTCCCCAAATATCAATAGTAAAAAAATAGTCATAAAGAAAGTCCAACTCTTCATCAGTTGCCGTTGCTTCTAAATCAAAAAATGCCAGAACACTTTTGATACGAATCATTTGTAAAAGATAGCTTTTTTCAGCACTTGAGGCATACTTTTTAGATGTCCTTTCGTACAATGCTTGAAGAGAAGCAAGACCTTCTTTTTCATATGTGTTCCAAAGATTTTCTGTAAAAGTCAAATTCTTTTTCTGAGCAAAACCACGTACCAAATACATAAATTCATTCAAATCAGAATGAATATGATCTAAAGCAGTAATTAATTTTACAGATGATAAATCAGCCTCCCCTCGTTCAAATTTGCTCAACATGGAATAAGTAAACTCTCCTCCCGTCGCCTCTTGTAAGGATATATTCCGACTCTTTCGTAACTCTTTAAAAATCTCTCCCATATTTTGCATATTGACTCTCACACTTCTTAACTATCTAACTCATACAAGGCTGCAATAATCCCTGCAACCTTTTTAATATCTCCCAGCATTCCACGCATCTCAAAGTCAGCTAGAACGGGGAAACCAAAGCGTTGGCTGTATTGTTTAGCCGTCAAACAGTATTGGTTGTTAAAGTTACGATTACCGGATCCTACAACACCAAAACACTTGCTGGCATTGTCACCATAAGCGATAAAGTCCCCTACTGGAGTGGTCAAAATCTCCACATCACCATTATCAACACCATTGCCACCTTCTAGATAAGTCGGTAGGAAAGCCACATATGGATTGGTCATTTCAAAGAAATTCTCCCCCTCCTTGACTAGGTCTTTAATATGAATTTTTTCTACATCAATGTTCTCATACTGTTCTAACAGGTAGGCCTTCAGACGTGTAACGAAACTCTCCGTATTTCCGCTCAGACTGATATAGACTAAGGAAATTTTTTTCATTTTATCCTCCTTTTTGAATCATAAAAAATAACTACCAAGATTGTATCTTGATAGTTATCCTTTGTCAACTCTTAGGCAATTTCTTCCTCTTCTTGAGCTTCTGTTAATTCTTTTTGCTGACGCCACATTTTATAGAAGACGATTGCTAGGAAGATAATATTGAGTACAATCCCAAAAATAGCAGAACCTTTGGCACCAAGCTCCACTCCCATACGGATGTTAGGATCTGTAAAAAGTGAAACCGCATCCTGAACGCCGATAAAGTTGTAGATAGAACCAACGATGGCAACGAAGACATAAGCAAGATAAGTGTAGTTAGCCAATTGGATGTTTTTACGAATAAGGAAAACCAAAGCTACAACAACTAGAATAACAGATAAGACAACCAAGAGAATGCTGAAGACAGTATGACCATGCTCCGATACCTTAATAGTGTAATCAACGAGCTCCTTAGCATAAGTAGCATTAACACCTGATGCTGATGTTTCTAGATTGCTCATACCCTCCGCAGTAGGTACTGGAGATATGATTCCAAATAGTGACATTGCTGAGAGTAAGGCTGATAAAATAAGCAATACCCAAAGATAGATTGGTTTCTTTTTCATAAAAGTAACCTCCTCATAATTTTTTTATTATTATTATAGCATATTTTCCGAAGGAGAACAACTGCTACAAGTTCGTTTCCACCTGTTTACAGTAGGCTTTAGGAGACTTCCCACACAGTTTTCGAAAAACCTTATAGAAATAACCTACATTACTGTATCCAACCGTATAGCAGATATCCTCGATACTATCATTTGTAGATAGCAAGAGTTGCTGGGCCGCCTTGATGCGTTGCTTATTGAGAAGCTCTGCAAAGGTGGAATTGGTTTCCTTCTTGATCAACTGCCCCAAATAAACGGGATTGATAAAGAGATCCTTGCTGATATCCTTGAGAGAAAGCTCTTTTTGGTAATCTCTACCAATAACTTCAAGCACACTGACCACATTTTCATTCATTCGATATTGACCGAAGAAGGATGTCAAGGTTTCCTTGGTATAAGCGACTAAATCCTCAAAAGTTGTTATAGCATGAATGTTCTTGACAATATCTGTCATATCGTCTGCTTTCAAATGTTCAAAAAGATGGAAAACATCCATGACAAACTGGGTAAAGAGCTGCTTTGTGATAGATACTCTCGGTGTGTTTTCAATGACAATCTTCTCAAGCAAGGTCAATTCATCAATAATTTGCTGGAGATTTCCTTGAATAATCACCCGATAGATAGGTTCGTAGTAAGAAAAGAGACTTTCAGACTGATCTAAATTGACCGAACCATAAAAGAGAGTCTTTTCAACATCACGCTTCCATTTTTCAAAGTTGGATTGATAAGGTACTTCAAAAGGCATGACCAACAATCCCTCAAATTCCTGATCAGCAAGGACAATCTGCCAGTCTTGACCTAGGACGTAGTAAGGAATGACAAAATTCCCTTGTTTTTCTTTTGAAAGTCCAATCCACCAATTTTCTTTTTGGCTGAGATGAGTCTTGAAGGCTTCTTCATCGAGTTGCTGACTCAATATTTCGGGCTCATGAAATTTTGACTAGAGCGTTTTTCTATATATCCGAACATCTAATTTATTTCACAAAGAATGTAGTTTTTCGGTTAATTTTTATTGCAATACATCGAAATTTTAAAATTCAAGAATCGTGTTAAATCAAGGTTTTTAAACATCTAATAATATGCTTTTCTTTTATTTTAAAAACTTTTTGCCCGACCTTATTTCATTGTGAGATTTGTTATCTACATTATTTGCCTTTTTCTTTTGTCAAGCAATATGTGAGGACCACTGATGAAATTGCTGACATAAGGATTCTCCTTTTAATTTTTTTCTATTTTTGTTTATCATATATTTTAATGTTTGTCTATCAGTCACACATTCGTAATACACATTTATACAAAAAAGCTTTTTGCTTTGGAAGTCTTTAATAATAACAGTTTACATTAATGATTATTTTCCATTTAATACTATTTTACTGTATGTACTAATTTCAAATATCTTTTTAATGCATTGTACCCTTTATTTATCACATCCTTAACTGTCTATAAAAATCAGCATTCATTTCTAACAATTCTTTAAAAGGGACTATTTTTCTAGCTGCACCTGATGGAGTGTACTCCATTGACCAAATAAAAGGATAGGTCAAAACAACTTCATTTGATTCAAGCGATAAATCTAATGTGAACAAATCTGATACTATCAGCTCTTGATAAAATATGTCTAACTGATTTGTCGTCACCCAATATAAAAAGTCCTTATAATCTATCTCCAAATCCTCCCATTCTAATGTATCGGGAGCGAAATATTCTATTGCATTTAATTTTTCAATATTTATTGCAAATAGACCACCCAAGATATCATAAGCTATCAAACAACGATTCGAATTATAACATTTTGAAAACAATTTATTACAGTAGCTGAAGCCATTCTCTGAATCATTCCCCAAGATTTTTAAATAACCATTCACAGTTACATAAGAAAAATGTTCTAAGATAAACTTCAGTTCTTGTGGTCTTTATATACTATCCGTTAGTTTTTTGTTAAATTCAAGGAATTTAATATCATTAGAACTTTCCTCAAATTCCGCAATAATCTTTTTCGTAGTTAACATTTTATTCATCTACCCTATCCCATTCAATTTTTCACTCTTGCTTCATTTTTATTTATATACATAACATTAAAGAAGCTCAATCGCAGATACTCCATTATCTAAATCAACAAATTCAAACTTCTTAGGATATTGCAGATAATCAATACATTTTTTTAAAATATGAAAAAACTCAGAGAAACAATGTTAAAATCATCAAAACATTTGATTTCTCTGAGATAAAATTTGCTGATTGTACTCGAAACCTAGATCGTTCTTATCTACGATACTGCTTCAAGAAACGGGTCATCTTTTCTTGGATTTGGGCTAACTCATCTACGCGTGGCAGATAGACGATACGGAAGTGATCTGGCTCTTTCCAGTTAAATCCTCGTCCATGAACCAAAAGCACTTTTTCTTGCTTCAAGAAATCAAGGACAAACTGCTCATCATCATCGATCCGGTACATATTGCGGTCAATTTTAGGGAAGATATAAAGACCCGCTTTAGGTTTAACCGCGGACAAACCTGGAATATCTTGAATGGCATTATAAATAAAGTTTCTTTGTTCATAGATACGACCACCCGGCAAGAGTAATTCGTCGACCGACTGGTGACCACCTAGTGAAGTTTGAACAACCTGTTGAGCCAAGACGTTGGAACAAAGGCGCATGTTTGAAAGCATGTTGAGACCTTCAATATAGCCCTTTACATGATGTTTAGGCCCAGACAAGACCATCCAACCTACACGGAAACCAGCGATGCGGTGAGATTTAGACAGACCATTCATGCTGACACAGAAAAGGTCTGGAGCCAAACTTGCTACTGGTGTGTGGACATTGCCGTCCATAACCATACGGTCGTAAATTTCATCCGCAAAAATAATCAAGTCATTTTGACGAGCAATCTCAATGATATCTAGTAAGAGTTCTTTAGGATAGAGGGCTCCCGTTGGATTATTTGGATTGATTAAAACGATAGCCTTAGTATTTGAACTAATCTTAGACTTGATATCATCTAAGTCAGGATACCATTCAGCTTCTTCATCACAGACGTAGTGAACGGCATTTCCTCCAGCCAAGCTAACTGCAGCAGTCCAAAGAGGATAGTCAGGCATAGGAACCAAGACTTCATCGCCATTGTCCAAGAGACCTTGCATGGACATGACAATCAACTCACTAACACCATTTCCAAGGTAGATATCATCAATACCTACATTTGGGAATTTTTTGAGCTGACAGTACTGCATAATAGCTTTGCGGGCTGAAAAGATACCTTTTGAATCTGAATAACCTTCACTATCACGCGCATTCATAATCAAATCATGGATAACTTCATCAGGTGCTGTAAAGCCAAACTCAGCTGGGTTCCCTGTATTCAAACGGAGGATTTTTTCTCCATTTGCTCGCATACGCATGGCTTCCTCAAGAACTGGTCCACGAATATCATAAGCCACATGCTCTAATTTGATTGATTTGTTAAATTCTTTCATTTGATTTCCTCAATTCATCAGGATAGTTAATATTATACCACTTGATATAAAAATCGTAAATCGCCCAGTACTATTCCACAAAAAAACCTTGCTTAACGCAAGGTAAACAGAGCAAGGTCGATTTCTTTCTATTTTTGGGAGAAGAAAGAGAAAAATATGCACCTCTAGTAAGATATACATCTAAATCTAAAGTCTCGCATATAAACCTCGAATCGAAAACGAAGGCATCGTTATGGGTGATAGTTGCATGAACTCATGAATTTCTTCCTGTGTCCAGCAAAACGCAAAGAAAAAATAAGTCGACTCAACAAACAACATAGACGATGTCTGGGCTAATTCGAGTCTGTTTGTAAAGAATTTTACCATATCACTGACTTCTTTCCCTGCCCTGTCACTTAGTATTATACACTAAAACTTTTGCATTTTCAAATAAGTACATACAAAAAGAACTCTTTTTAAAGCGCTACCTAAACATTTAATTGAATATGATTCTACTTTGACAATAAAAAAAGAGAACCATGAGATTCTCTCTGAACTAAGTTCTACAATTACTATAGCCAAAAGTAGTCGGAACTTAGCTTATTTTGCAATTTCTGCCAACATTTTTTCGATGTGTTGGATTGATTTTTCACGACCAAGTAAGTAGATGGTTTCTGGTAGTTCTGGTCCGTGCATCTCCCCTGAAACGGCAATACGGATTGGCATGAAGAGGTTCTTCCCTTTGATACCAGTTTCTTTTTGAACCGCTTTGATTTGTGGGAAGATATTTTCTGCCACAAACTCTTCATCTGACATGGCTTCGAGTTTGGCTTTAAAGGCTTCAAGTACAGTCGGAACCGTTTCACCAGCCATGACTTCTCGCTCAGCTTCTGTCAATTCTGGGAAGTCTGAGAAGAAGAGATCCGTCAATGGAACGATTTCATCCACTGACTTCATTTGTGGTTTGTAGAGTTCCACCAATTTTTTAGCCTTGTCTGTCAAACGTCCTGCTTCTTCAAGGAATGGTTTTGCCATTTCAAAAATAGTCTCAAGGTCTGCGTTCTTGATATAGTCATTGCTCATCCAATCGAGTTTCTTCTGGTCAAAGGCTGCTGGAGACTTGCTAAGACGGTTTTCATCAAAGAGCTTGATGAGTTCTTGGCGAGAGAAGATTTCGTCTTCCCCGCCAGGGTTCCAGCCAAGAAGAGCGATAAAGTTAAAGACTGCTTCTGGAAGGTAGCCCTTCTTACGGTAATCTTCGATGAACTGAAGGGTATTGGTGTCACGTTTAGACAACTTCTTACCAGTTTCAGAGTTAATAATCAAAGTCATGTGACCGAACTCTGGAGCTTCCCAACCAAGCGCTTCATAAACCATAAGCTGTTTTGGCGTATTAGCAATGTGGTCGTCTCCACGAATAACGTGAGAGATTTGCATATCGTGGTCATCGATGACAACGGCAAAGTTGTAAGTCGGGTAGCCATCTTTCTTTTGGATAACCCAGTCACCACCGATATTGCCACCTTCAAACTCGATATCACCTTTGACCATGTCATGCCATTTGTAGATACCTGACTCATTAACTGCCAAACGAACAGTTGGGATGATACCTGCAGCTTCACGTTCTGCAACATAAGCTGCTTTTTCTTCTTCGCTCATGCCAAGGTATTCGTTGATGTAACAAGGTGTTTCCCCAGCTGCTTCTTGGCGTTCACGTTCCACTGCTAACTCTTCTTCTGTTACGTAAGATTTGTAGGCTTTTCCTTCAGCCAAGAGTTGGTCGATGTATCTTTGATAAAGTTCCAAACGTTCTGATTGGCGGTAGTTTTTATTAGTCTCTGGACTTTCATCCCAGTCCATGCCCAACCAACGAAGGTTTTCAAGCTGTGAACGTTCTCCATCTTCGACGTGGCGCTTACGGTCAGTATCTTCGATACGGATGATAAAAGTCCCACCATGATGACGGGCGTAAAGGTAGTTGAATAATGCTGTACGGGCATTTCCGATGTGTAGTAGTCCTGTTGGACTTGGTGCGTAACGTACGCGGATATCTTTTGACATATCTTCTCCTATAAAGTCTCTAGGCGTCTGCCTTTTTGCTCTCTATATTATATCACAAGTCTTGCCAGAGTCCAATTTCTCTTTTCGAGAAAAAGCAAAAAGAGTGGTAAAACCACCCTTTTTATATCCTATTATAGACGAGCGTTGAGTTCTTTGCTCAATTCTTCAAATCCTGGTTTACCAAGAAGGGCAAACATGTTACGTTTGTAAGCTTCAACACCTGGTTGGTCAAATGGGTTGATGGCATTCAAGTAACCTGAAAGGGCGATAGCCAATTCGAAGAAGTAGATTGTGTAACCAAGAGTGAAGGCATCTTTCTCAGAAAGAGTTACGTACATGTTTGGTACGTCACCATCTGTGTGGGCAAGAAGAACACCGTCAGTTGCTTTTTTGTTAACGAAGTCAACGTCTTTTCCCTGAAGGTAACCAAGTCCATCAAGATCTTCTTCCAAAGTAGGGATAATCACGTTCTTACGTGGTTTGTCAACACGGACAACTGTTTCAAACATGATACGAGTTCCTTCTTGGATAAATTGACCCAATGAGTGTAGGTCTGTTGAGAAATTAGCTGAAGTTGGGTAAATCCCTTTTTGGTCTTTTCCTTCTGTTCAGGCACCCCTTGTGGATGCATCTGCTGGAAATTCCCTTGCACTGACTGGCTAGTTTGATTGACTTGCCAATCAACCACTGCGTCATCTATTTTTTCTAATTTAGACCCAGAAGCCTGGACTTTTGGTCCAGGCTCTGAATCAATTTTTTAGACTTTTATTTTTCTAAATTGCTTGATTTGAAATTTTATTATGGTTAAGCAGTTTCAAAAATCTGAATGGTAGAATCTTTATCAATTACTACCGCTTGATCTGCTACAACATGGAGTGTACCAGGAAGGCTCCCCTCTTTTGAACCATCAAAAGAAATCGTGATATGTCCCAGTCCAGTTAAATTTTTTTCTACTACATTTCCTACGGAACTAATCGAATATTCCTGATTATCTACCACCAGCTTGCCACCTTCTAGTATTGAACCTAGCAGATTTTTGTTATCAATCTTAAAACAATACTCTGATAAATCTTCTGGTGCTTCTTCTCCAAATAAAATGAGCATATTGGCATCTTGAATCATATTCTGAGCTTCAGACCCTACTTGAATTACTTTAGTTTCAAAAATTTTCTTCATCTGATTTCTATTCATACTTTCTCTAATTTGTCATAAACTTAGGCTTATAGATAAGTTTAACATAATAGTTCTCTGTTTTCAGGCATCTATCAAAGGTCTACTGATAAAGACCAATACTAGCTATCCAAGCAACTAGCACCCGCGGAACACCATTGAGAAAGCGTGAATAAAGTACCGAAGGGACACCAACCTCAACTGTTTCAGCCTTGGCTTCAGATAGGCCGAGTGCTACAGGAATGAAATCACAACCGTTTTGAGTGTTGATAGCAAATAAAGCTGGCAGAGCCATTTGGGGCGGAATAGTCCCTTTTCCGATTTCGACTCCAATTAAAGTTCCAATAATCTGACTAATAACAGCTCCGGGACCTAACAAAGGAGATAGGAATGGTAAGGAACAGATAAAGCCAATTAAAACGAGTCCCCAGATGTTCCCCGCTAGGGGAACCATTAATTTTGCCAGCCAATTTCCAACACCAGATCCTTGAATAACCCCAATCAGCAAGGAAACAAAGGCCATGAAAGGAATTATTGTATTGAGCATTGTTTGGATGGCTTCACGAGCAGCCTGGTTGAAAGTTGCAACGACCTTACCAGCCCCCATCCCAATTCGTGCTACAATACTTGTTTCAGCTTTTTGCTCTGTAATTTTTTTACTAGTATCGTAAGTTGGCTTTTCAGTTACCACAGTTGTCGCTTTTTCGTCTTCATTAGCAGCAGAAATTTGATTAAGGCCAACTGCTGACACATAGATTTCCTCGGTTATATATTGAGCTAGAGGCCCACTTTTCCCTGTAGCGACAATATTTATTGTAGGGATTCCCTTTTTAGGATAAATACCACAGCGAAGAGTACCGCCACAATCCACGATTGCTAAAGCAATTTCCTCATCTGGGATAGAAGTTTTAAACCCATTAACAGCTTCCATACCGGTCAAATCAGCAATTTTATCTACAATATCTGGCTTTTCTCCGCCACCAGTAATATAGATGAATTTATGCTTAGCTTCACTAGGTGTAATGACCAAAGGTCCTCCGAAACCGCCATTTCCTTTAACAACTTTTATACTCTTATATGACATAATTTCACTCTTTCTATAAATCAAATGTTTTACTCAAGGTAACACCTTGCTGTTTTGCTACATAAGCAGTTGTAAAATCGGTTACCCAACCACCTACAAAGTTCATGACAAGCCCAACAAGCATGTAACGAATGGCTAAGTCCATTTGACTTAAACCTAAAGTTTGAATTCCTGTCGCAATTCCCATCCATACAAATAATTCCCCAGGATTGATATGTGGAAATACACCATTTGAAGTATGGCAAAACTGCATCTGAGCTGCTACAAAACTAGGTTTATAATATTCTGGTAAGAAACGTCCCATACTGATTGCCATCGGATTTCCCAGCATAAAAGCTGAAATGAAAGGTAAAATCATATACCGGCTAACAGGATTTTTGGCAGAAATCTTAGCCAAGGAATTGACCTTCTCTTCTCCCAAGAAAGCGATAAGGGTATTCATTGCAATCAATAGCATCAAGACAAGAGGTACAATATTTGTCATCCAGCTAATAAAGGTTTCTCCACCTAATTGGAAGAGTTTCATAAAACTCTCTGCAAATTCTGTAATGTAATTCATAAGGAACTCCTTTTCTTATTTTTTTTAAATAACTGTTTAATAGATAATTGTAAGTAATCCGCATAAAAGCCGAATCCCAGAAAAGAATCAGAAGAACTTGTCTCTTTCTCAATACCTGCCTCATGCCAAAGATAGACTTTTCTAGCATCTTCTATAGCTGATTGCATCAACTTATTTTCTTTTCTCACAAGAGGATTATACTTGTCAAAATAATGGATGTCTTCTCCAACATAATCGTCCATATTTTGAAAACGCGCTAAGATTGTGACTCCTTGCATTTTGCTAGCTTTAAGAACCCGACCGTTTTCATCAACCGCGAACATGACAATCGTACCGGATTTGATTCTTCCGGATTTTCTGCCAATCGCTACGCGCCCCAGTTTCCGGAGCATCGTATAGGTCTTATTGAAGTCTTTGAGTTGCTGCCAGCCGAGGAACATTTGAAATATATAAGCTGCCATGACAAATACAGCGAAAATTATTAGCGAATTCATTAAAATACTCCTTTGCTCTTAGAAAATGATAGAAATTCTGTCTCTGTTTCTACAGCCCTCAATGCTTCTTTTAGAGAAGGCTCTCCTGCAATTCGAAAATGTCGTCATACAATTCCAGCAATTCACTTTCCATTTTTCTTTCAATTTCTGAGGGTATAGCGACTAGAAAGATAAATTCAATCCAATCATCTCCTTTTTGATAAGGCTCTTCTAGTTTTCCAAACATTAAAATAGTTTTTGCATAACCTTGGTTAATTGTATGGGGAAAAGCAATTCCTCCGCCAAAAACGGTTGATTGTTTTTTCTCCCTATCAATTATCCGATTTCTAAAACCTTCATCAATCATCTGAAGTTTCTCTAACTCTGCAACCATATTTAGCAAGTATTGATGATAGGTTTTTTGTGGACCTAATCGAACAAATCGTAAGCTGACTGTTTCTAGATTTCTTTGATGAAAAGCATTGGCTCTCTGCCATTCTTCCCGCAACCATTGATCATCAAAAAGATGATTAACTTGAATGACTGGAGATTTAGAATCTTTATATTTTAGAGGAACTGTCGTAAAAATCGCGAAATAGTCCTGATTCAAATCCACATTAAAATCCTCTTCAGAATACTGAGTAATGTCTACATCATTTCCAAGGATTCGTCTGAGTTGCTGAATAATCATCGCAGCAGTTCCTCTTCCTGTTGTGCAAACTACAGCTATCTGCTTGCGAGAACTATTTACAATAGAGTTTTGCTTTCTTAAAATCATTTCAAAATACAAAGCCAAATATCCGATTTCAGATAATTCCAATTCAGAACCAAAAATTGCAGATAGTTCTTCTCCAGCAATTTTCGCCATTTCAAAAGCAAAAGGATATTGAGTTTGAACCTCGCCATGAAATATATCATTAGCTTGCACATGGAAAATCAGTCGATTGATTAAGGGGCCTAGATGAGACTTGATTTCTTCAAATAATTCTTCATCATCAAAGTTAACCAACATTGTTTCTTTGACTTTCTTGACAATCCCTTGAAAAATGTTTGCAAGCTGTTCAGATTGATAAGACGGCTTGCTTAAAGTGTCAATAAAACGGACATTAAAAGGAAAACACAAAAAGTCTATTTCAAACTGACTGAGGGAAATCTTATAAGTCATCACAATATGATAGATTAATTTCTCAACCAAAGGGGTCTCTGTTAAATCATTCCTATAGTAAGGAATAGGACAACTCAACACCCTAGATGCATGAATACGCTCCACCATAATTGAAATGGTCTTTCGAAGGAGTTCCTTTGTTTCTTTCGGGATTTTATACTCCTGGAGTAGCGTCTCCAGAAAAGAAGATGTTGCCTCGGTGAGTGTCCTTCCTTCAAAGTAAGGGGCCACTTGGTGAATATAGAGCAAGCGCAAATTCAGCTCGTCCCCCAAGACCTCCAGCCCACGGTTGGGCTTTCCTGAAATAGTGATAGAGTAACTATCTGCCAAAGATTTTACTTGTTTTAAATCCTTATTAAGGGTACTTCTACTAACACCTGCTTCCTCAGCCAAGTCGTCAATAAGAAGAGGGGAGTTTGACTTAATTAAACGTTTTAGTAAATAGGCAATTCTTTTACTGGAAGAATTGAAGTCACTCTCCTGTTTTAAACTACCAGATAAAATCCTTTCCAACTCTGTATAGTCATACACTTCTAACATTAACTTATCATCTTGTGAGATAATCTGGATATTAGGAGCCAAAACATCATTTAATTGTTGGATACTCTTTTGCAAGGTTTGCATACTAATATCCAGCTCTGAGCGCATATCTATCATGGAATAAGTTGGCTGTGAGACCATTTTTTCTAAAATGTTATACCATCGATTTACTAAGGTCAACTCTCTTCCTCACCTTCATTTTTTTAACCGCGAGTTTTCCCTCCAGCAATATTTGTAGTGACTCCAGTTATATAGCTAGAACGATCTGAAATATAGAATGCTACAAGATCAGCTACTTCCCGTAGTTTACCACTTCGTCCCAAAGGAGTTGTTGAAGTTGAAGCATAACCAGCTCGAATATCTTCTACCGTCTTTCCACGGGTATAAGCAAGAGCTTCCTCATAAGAAAGAGTTCGAAGTCCCGTAGCTTCCATAATTCCTGGAGCAATTCCAACCACACGTACACCATGCTTACCCAGCTCTTTCGCCCATGAACGAGTGTAACTATAGACTGCTGCTTTTGTTGCAGCATAGGCACTTTGTCCTTCAGAACCTTCCAAGCCTGCTTCTGAAGCCATGTTCACAATTACACCTTTTCCATTTTTCACTAAAATACGTCCTACTGCCTGACTAACCAAATACAAACCTTTTTGATTAATCATTGTTACTTTTTCAAACGTTTCATCGTCTAACTCGTAAGGACCTTTAGGATTTTCTGCATCAATTAATAATCTGGGAACATTAATCCCTGCATTATTGACTACCGCATCAATATTGCCAAATCTTTCAACTATTTTGGCAACACCCTCTTCTACTTCAGAGCGAGAAGTTACATCAACTTTTACAAATAATAGATTCGGGTGACGCAAATCGTTGTCGCTAAGATCAAAATTCGCTACATTGACTCCTAATTCCAGCAATTCTTCAACGATTGCCTTACCGATCCCAGATGACGCGCCAGTCACAAGAACTGTTTTGCCTTTTATGTTTAACCAATCATTCATTTTGATACCTCTCAAATTTTATTTACAAGGCAATTATACAGCGCTTTCATAAAAGAATTAAGACACTCTTTTTTACACTTTTAAAAAAAATAATAAACTAATTAAGAGGCTTGTACTAAAAATCCACAAGAAATGAACTTGTGGATCTTTTTATATTCTAAATGAACTCAAAGCATATGAGAATCAAAGGCGTGCATTCAACTCAGCACCCAGCTCTTCAAAGCCTGGTTTCCCAAGAAGAGCAAACATGTTTTTCTTATAAGCTTCAACTCCAGGCTGGTCAAATGGATTGATACCATTCAGGTAGCCAGAAAGAGCAATAGCCAACTCAAAGAAGTAAATAGTGTAGCCCAAAGTGAACTCATCTTGCTCAGGCAGTGTCACAAACATATTTGGAACTCCACCATCAGTGTGTGCTAACAGCACTCCATCTGTAGCTTTTTTATTGACAAAGTCAACATCTTTTCCTTGCAAGTAGCCAAGACCGTCCAAGTCTTCTGCCAATTCAGGAATCAGCACATTTTTGCGAGGTTTATCTACACGGATAACTGTTTCAAAGAGGATACGGGTACCTTCCTGGATAAATTGTCCCAGAGAGTGCAAGTCTGTTGAGAAGTTAGCTGAAGTTGGATAAATCCCTTTTTGGTCTTTCCCTTCTGACTCACCAGCCAGTTGCTTCCACCACTCAGAGAAGTATTGCAGAGATGGTTCATAGTTAGCTAGAACTTCTGTCAGATAACCTTTACGGTACAAGATATTGCGTACAACTGCATATTGATATGCTTCATTTTCAGCCAACTTATCAGAAGCATAAGCCTTGCGAGCAGCATTTGCTCCTTCCATTAACTTGCTGATATCAGCTCCTGCAGCTGCGATTGGCAAGAGCCCCACTGCTGTCAATACTGTAAAACGACCACCTACACTATCAGGCACTACAAAAGTATCCCAGCCATTAGCATCTGCTTCAACTTTAACTGCACCTTTAGCGCGGTCTGTAGTTGCGTAGATACGTTGGTTAGCTTCTTCTTGACCGTACTTCTTAACCAAGAGTTCTTTGAAGACACGGAAAGCAATAGCCGGTTCAGTTGTTGTACCTGATTTAGAAATCACGTTTACTGAGAAATCTTTGTCTGATACATAGTCTACCAAATCAGCCAAATAGCTTGAAGAGATAGAGTTTCCAGCATAGAGGATCTGAGGTGCCTTGCGTTCTTCCTTTCTTTGCAAGTTTACAAATGAATTATTCAAGAAATCAATAGCTGCACGAGCTCCTAAATAGGAACCACCAATACCGATTACGATCAATACCTCACTATCAGATTGGATTTTAGCAGCAGCCTTTTGAATACGAGCAAATTCATCTTTGTCATATTCTTCAGGTAAGTTCAACCAGCCAGTCATTTCTGCCCCAGGACCTGTACCATTTCTCAGAGCAGAATCTGCTGCAGTCACTTGAGGCTGCATATAATCTAGTTCATTTGGTGCAACAAATTTATCTAATACTTTTGAATAATCAAATTTAATATGTGACATAATATTCCTCCAAAATTTCTTCTCTTCTATCATAACCCTTACCTTAGATTTTTTCAAGTTTTTATACTGAATTTTTCCAAATTTTATCATAATTTAAACATTTGCGTAAAAAATGTTACAATATTAAAATTTGAACGAAATAAGACAAAAAAACGACTAGGTTTCCAGTCGTTACAATTCATTCAATAAATACTCAAATAATTCTAAGTTGCCATCCTCTTTATTGACCAAAAATTCTGGATGCCACTGCAAACCAATAATACGGTGTTCATCGATAGATTCGATTGCTTCAATCGTTTGGTCACGTGGATCTACTGCAGTTACGCGGAAATTAGGTGCCAAGTCTTTAATACTTTGACGATGAACTGAGTTTACTTGACTTTCTTTACTAAACAACTTGGACACAACACTTCCTTCCACTGTTTCAATAGAATGTGAAGTTCCAAAAGGTAGACCTTGCCAATGACCTTCAATCTCCTGATTGAGTGTCCCACCAAAGGCAACGTTTACCAACTGAACGCCACGGCAAATGGCTAAGATTGGCTTGTTCTGACGCAAGGCTTCTTGTAGAAGAGCTAGCTCAAACTCGTCGCGAGCTAGATTATAGTCATCGCTATCAATTGTTTTTTCCTCACCATAAAACTGAGGATGAACATTTTGTCCTCCAGTCAAGATGAGCTTATCAATCATTTCTACATAGTCATGGACAAGTGTCTCATCACCAACCGGAATGACCAAAGGAAGTCCGCCAACCTGACGAATACTTTCAGCAAATTTACAGGATACAGATGAGTGGATGTTTTTTCCTTCTGCGTCTACAGGACATAGGTTTGCCGCTACTCCAACAACTGTTCTTACCATTACTGACTTCCTTTCGTTCTCCATTGATAATCTTATCTTATCACCCTTACCCACTCCTGTCTAATATGTATTTTTTAAGTCCGTGATAAAATTTTTTTATCAGAAAAAGTTGCCCAAAATTAGGACAACTTTTTTGCTTATTCAAAGACAAATTGATTATGGTACAGTTCGGAGTAAAAGCCTCCAAGCTTGAGTAATTCGTGATGATTTCCTTGTTCGATAACCTCACCATCCTTAAGGACAATAATCTGATCGGCATTGAGAATAGTTTTCAAGCGATGGGCAATCACAAAGCTCGTTCTTCCTGCCACAATTGCCTCCATAGCATTTTGAATCTTGCTCTCTGTTACAGTATCCACGTTTGATGTTGCCTCATCCAAGATTAAGACCTGGGGATCCGTCATTAAGGTTCGAGCGATGGAAATCAACTGCTTCTGACCGGTTGAGAAGACGCTCTGGTCATCATTAATCAGAGTATCGTACTTATCTGGTAGACTTTCGATATATTCATGGATATGTGTAGCCTTAGCAGCTGCTTCTACCATCTCCTGACTAGCATCTGGTACACCGAATCGAATATTGTCCCGAATAGTTCCGCTGAACAAAACAGAATCCTGCAAGACAATTCCCACCTTACTTCGCAAACTGTCTAAATCAAACTCGCGAATATCTCTGCCATCAAAGCTGATACTTCCTGCATCCACATCATAAAAACGATTGATCAAGTTCATGATAGTTGTTTTCCCTGAACCTGTCGGACCAACTACCGCAATCATTTTTCCTTTTGGAGCTGAAATGCTAACATCTTTCAAAATGGGTTTTCCTGGCAGGTAGGAGAAGTCCACCTTACGAATCTCTACACCTTCTTTTAATTCGTTAAAGACTGGAGCATCTTGAGGACGAATTTCTTCTTCTGCATCAAACATTTCTTGGATACGTTCTGCACCTGTAAAGGCCAGTTGCAAACTTCCCCAACTAGCTGCCAATTGGATTATGGGTTGATAATACTGTTGTGAAAACTGGGTAAACATGACAATCAAACCCAGAGCAGTTGCTGTCTCGATGTTCTTATCATTCAGTAAGACAGCTGAACCTACAAAAATAACTACTGCTGTGTTGACCAAGCTCATTCCGTTCATGACAGGAAAGAGAATTCCTGAAAACATTCTGCCCTTAAAAGTTGCTTTACGGACACGCTCGTTTTGCTCAACAAAACCTGCAATCACATCTTCTTGAATGCCTTGAACAATAACGGCTTTTTGTCCAGAGATACTCTCATCCATGTAAGCGTTGAGCTTCCCAACCTCTTTTTGCTGAAGATTGGTATATTTTCTTGCCAATTTCAAAATGACAATCAACATGATGACAGCTATCGGAGTGCTAGCAATCGTAATCAAAGCCAAGGTCACATTCTTTGCGAACATGACAATCAGCAAGCCAATATAAAGGGCAATATTGGTCATGACAGACACTAAACTTTCGTTGAAAGCTTGGAGGATATTATCCAAATCACTGGTAAAACGTGACAGGATATCACCATCTTGATGGCGGTCAAAGAAGGAAACAGTCAAGCGAGAAAGCTTGCCAAAAAGTCCCTTACGCATCTCATTTGTCGATTCGGCAATAATACGGCTCATCAAAACCATATAGATAAGACTCGACACCACGAGCACAATCAAAATATAAGCAAGATTAATCAAGAGTCCTAATAGACTTTGCCAAACCATATCAGGATTTCCATTTTGATAAGCTATAACTAAATTAGCTAGTTCCGTGACTGTTTGACCTGCAAATACTGGAAAGAGGGCTTGTGCAATCGTTGCAATGATAATCATAGCAATAACAACGACAAAGGATATCTTATAAACTTTAAAATAGTTCCAAAAAAATCGAAATGTATTCATCCTACTCCTCCTTTCCTTTTTGCGTTTCGTAAATTTCTCGATAAACTGCGTTTGTTGCAACCAAGTCAGCGTGTTTGCCTTGACCAATCAAGCGACCTTGGTCAAGCACTAAAATTTTATCAGCATGTACAACAGAGCTAATCTTTTGTGCGATGATAATCGTAGTCGTCCCCTTCAAATCCTTGTTGAGAGCTTCTTGAACCAAGCGTTCTGACTTGGCATCCAGTGCTGAAGTAGAATCATCAAATATCAAGATTTTAGGATTGCTAACAACCCCACGCGCAATGGACATTCTTTGTTTTTGTCCACCAGAAAAGTTGGTCCCACGTTCTTCAACCGGACTCTCAAAGGCCAAGTCCATACGGCTGATAAACTCACTAGCTTGGGCGATACGAGCTGCGCGTTCCATTTCTGAAACTGTCGCATCTCCCTTACCTTGTCTGAGATTATCTGCGATGGTTCCACTAAAGAGAATGGCTTTTTGTAGGACGATAGAAACTGTCTTACGAAGCGTCCCTTCACTAACTGTCCGAATGTCCTTTCCACCAATCTTGATCGAACCTTGCTGCGGATCAAATAATCGTGGAATCAACTGAGCCAAGGTTGATTTCCCTGCACCAGTTGCTCCGACAACACCAACCATTTCACCAGCTGCGATATCGAAGGATACATTTTTTAGGATAGGTTCTTCATCATTTGGATAGGTAAAGGTAACATTTTCAAAACTGAGACTTCCTTCCAATTCTTCATCTTCCACATCATTGAAAGTCATAGCTGGTTCAGTATCAAGGATTTCACGAATACGACGAAGGGAAATCATGGCACGAGTGACTGAATTCCCCAAAAATCCAACCATGACGATGGTAAAGATAATCTGACTCAGGTAGTTTACAAAGGAAGCAATGGAACCAACTACTGAAGGATCTGACTCTGCCATACCTGCTACAAGCCAGATTGAAAGAAAGACAGCCCCGTATGAAATCATCATCATTACAGGTTGAACGATAGAAAAGGCGTAGCCGATATAAAGGTTTTCACCCAGTAATTCATCGGATACCTGCGTAAACTTAGCAAATTGATCTTTTTCTCGAACAAAAGACTTAACCACGCGCACACCACGTAAATTTTCTTTGGCAATGGCATTGATACGCTCCAATAAAGTCTGGAATTTTGCAAATCGAGGTCCCATCATCCCCATCATAAGACCTGTCATGGCGACGATCAAAACGACCATAAGAACCAGCACCCACCACAACGAAGGTAGAGTGACAACGGCTAATATAAAGGAACCAATAAATAAAATAGGTAGTCGAAAGAGGATTTGGAAGGTCATCATAACGACGTTTTGAATCTGGTTGATATCGTTGGTCATACGCACAACGAGGTTCCCGGCATTAAACTTCTCAATATTGGCGTATGAAAAAGTTTGAATCTTACGAAAGGCATCTTCACGCAAGTCAGACGAAACTCCTTGAGCAATGTAAGCTGCTAACACTACATTGATCCCACCTGCAATCAAACCAATCAAGGCAACAAGGATTAACCAAAAACCAATATGATAAATAGCTTCGTTATCACCCGTTAGCAGTGCCTCTAAAACCTCCTGCAAATAACGTGGTTGCAAGAGTGAACTCGTTACCATTAGACCTGTCATAACCAAGGAAGCCAGGGCCTGCCATTTATAGGCTTTTATTTTCTGAAACAGCATATTTCCCCCTTATAAGATAGACAAAAGGGGACGACAGTTCTGTCAGTCCCTTCTTATGCTTTTATGTTGATACTATTCTAACAAAAAAGAATGCTATTGTCAAAGCACTCAGCTCTCAGAAGCTTGTGCAAGCACGACATTAGCATTCTATCAATCCTTTAAAAATTCTTCTAAATTTTATTGTTCTGAACTAGCTTGCTCGTCTAGCTTAATTCGTCCAATTTCACGGTAGCTACGGTCCCCAACAATCTTGACCGAGAACTGACCATCTTGGTACTCGAGAATCGTCACACTTCCATTATCAAGGCCATGCGGATGCATTCCGTTGATTAAATAAACAATGGTTCCAATAGTCATTCCATGGCTGACTACGAGGGCATTTCCTCCTCCATTAGCTTCCATTTCCTTTGCAATGGCTTCAAAACCCTCCCAGATACGACCACTTAGTTTTTCCCAGCCTTCAGCCCAGCCTGCTGTATCCACTTCTACCAAGCCTTCAGCTAGCTCCGCGTAGGATAAACGATGCACATGATCGACATTAAAAATACGAGGAATGATCCCCATAAAAAGGTCTCCATCATAAGCACCATCAAAACTACCAAAGCACCATTCACGGATTCGCTTATCCATACGATAAGGAATTTGCCCTGTTAAACCTAGTTCCTCAAGGATAATTCCCATAGTCTGAATAGTCCGCCCAGAGTCGCTTGAATAAGCACGCTCAAACTTTAAGCCAGACTCACGCAAACCAATTCCCAATTCGTGAATACCTCGCTCACCTTCAGTTGTTAGTGGAGTATCACTCCAACCTTGAGCACGCCCAATCGTATTAAACATTGTTTTCCCATGACGCACTAGATACAATTTTACACTTGCCATTTTCCGTCCTCCATATGTATCTATTATAGCATGATTTCAAGCAAAAACCTCGTCCTAACCCACTGAGTCCAACATCACCACTTAAACTAGATTTTACAAATCTGATAATCTATGTCTTATCATTCTTAGAAGGATCATCTTTAGATGCCTCGGTGGTCTCATTTTTTACCTGTTCTTCTTTTTTCTTCTCGCTTTCTTCTTTTGACTTTTTTTCTGTTTTCTTCGTCTTGTCGTCGGTCTTTTTCAAAGGTGGAAAACGAAATTCAAATTGATTTTTCCCAGTGTCAACAATCGCTATGAAGCTCTTTTCGTCACTACGATAAGTTGCCTTTCCTGCATTAAATGACAGCTGACCACTCTCCGAACTAGCTTTTTCATAGGTCCTCTTAACAATTGCAAATGCAAGAAGTTTTTCTTTGTTCAGTGCATAATCCTGATGATGAGCTACTTGCCGATTCAGATAAAACTGCAATAAGAGACTAAAAATTCCAGCAATAGTGACAGCGTAAAGAAGAACGCCTGCTCTAACTTTTTTCTTTTTCAACACGATAGATAAACTCCCTCTCTAGTCCCTTTTCAAACTGAAAATTGAAATGAACATTTTGCCCTTTTTGGTAAATATGTGCTGATTTCAGACCGTAGACCATGGGTTGATAGCCACGTCCACTAGCATCTGTTTTCCGAAAATCATCTGACCTTGATTTACCCATGGAAATAGGTTTACCATCTTGTTTGAGGTAAAGCCTATCATTCTCAACTTTTTCAAACTGGGCTCGATTCAGCTCCGCTTCCAGCTGATCTACAAATAAGAGCCATTCCTTCTGCTCACTTCTCTGCTGATAGCGAACTTCTGAAACCAAGAGTCGGCTCATAGCTTGAAAAAGAAGTAAACTCCCACTAATCACAATAAGAGCAACCAGGGATTCTAAAAGAGTAAAAGCTCTAGCTTTACTTTTCCTCAATCGCCAATAATTTCTCCGTTCCATGGTATACCTCCAAACCTCGCTCATTCGAGACAACATGAACCGTAAGGCCATTGACAGTTAACTGCTTTTGTCCAGTCTGCAAAGCCATACGAGCCACTCGCAAAACTTCTTCCTGTTTTAGAAGTTCTACTTCTCTTTTTCTACTTTCTTGAATTTGTCCCAGCAAGAGGGTTGCAATACTTGCAAAAATGGCTAGCGAAATCACTGCCTCTAGTAAAATAACCGCCTTAGTTTTTTGCTTCTTGAATACGTTTAATCTTTCCATTTCCTAGATATAGTTGGTAGCGAACCACTTCTTTCCTTGTTTGAAATCTCACGCTAGCTAGAGACGAATTCCCTCCAGCCTTATCAAAAGTGATTGACTGAGTGGACTGCAGTTGAATCCCTTTAGGAATGGCTAATTTCTGATAGCCATTCCCAATACTTCTCTCTTCTAACATTAAGTTGATCTTCTGCTGACTAGCCAGACTTCGCTTCTGGGTTTCTCGATAAAGTTCCTCAAACTCCATAAAGAAAATTTGCTCTTCCACAGCCGCAAAAGTGGACTGAACTGAACTTGACAAGCCCAAGGCTAACATACTAGCTATTCCTAAAACTAATAAACTTTCCAACATGGTAAAAGCCCTAATCCTCAACTGACTGACTCTTGTTTTGTTTATCATGATATTCTTTGTAGGCTTTTACTTGCTCAACAGTGATACGTCCATCTGCCTCTAGCTTGCTTAGGCTTGCACGCTCATTTTTCTCCAAGCTATAGAGTTCTGCTTGACTTTCTACCACCTTGACGACAGCTGCTTTACCCTTGTCATTCACTGCATCCTTTTGCTTAGTAAGATTTGGCACAAACAGTAAGAGTAGGACGCTAATGATAAGCAACACCACCAACATTTCTACCAGTGTGAAAGCTTTTGCCTTAGCTTCTTTTAATTTCATCAACATCTTTTTCATCTAAAAATTTACCTCCATATTTTGATACATTGGCAGCAACATAGCTGCATACAATAAAACGATTAGCAGGGCTACAAAAATAAAGACCAGTGGTTGAACAAGGTTCATGGTCCGATTAACTCGGGTAAAGAAGGATTCCCAGGTTTTTTCCGCATAGATTTCCAATTCACTTCCCAACTTGGATTTAACTTCTCCATATTCAATGATTAATCCCAACTCCTTTCTAAAGAAAGGATAATCTTGCACAACTTTCGAAAATTCATGCCCATTTTGCAAAGATTGATCTAAATCGTATCCAATTTCCTTAAAAAGAGGATCTCCTTGCTCCTGCATCATCTGGAAAATCTGTGCCAACTCTAAACCTTGTCCAATCATATTTCCCCATTCCCGAGCATAATAGGCAGTTAGATAATACTGAACAAATACACCTAAAAAGGGGATTCTAGCCAGATAAGAAAAGACTTGTATCTTCTTAGATTTTCTGTAGAATATCAGTCCTGTTAAAGATACAAGACTTAGTGCCAGAGTAAGTCCGAGAAAAATCTGTGGCAGGTTACTAATCACTAAGGTAGCTATGTTACTACTATCCAGTTGGGGCAAGAGATAATTCCGCAATCCTAGCATAATTAACAGTAAAAAAGCTAGCAAAATAAGTGGATAGGTCGCAACTTCAATTAACTTCTTTTTTACCTTGGCTAGATTATCCAGATATTCTTCAATTTTCCGCAAGCTCAAATGGAGATTCCCATGAACTTCAGCCAGCGAAAGCTGCGTGACAATTGCACTCGAAAAACCTAAATTCCCCATCATTTCCGAGAAAGATTTCCCTTGCGAGAGTCCTAGGCACATCTGAGTTACATATTCCTTCTCCAACAAAAGACTTCTATCAAGAAAGGAAATAATTTCTACCAAGTGAAAACCACTCGAAAACAAATTGTTAAAGAGAGTGATAATTTTCTTCTGCTTACTGGTAGCCAATTTTCTCCGTTTCAGCTTGAAGGGCAGTGATATGTCCATTTTTAAAAAGTTGGTCAATTTGCTCATTCCAGTTTTCTGCCTGGTGTTCTGAATAATTTTGGTTTGCAAAATCAATAATTCCTCCTCCCCCGATTAGTCTCTGGTAGCATACGCCTTGTAAAACAACTGCGAGTTCATCTTCACTGACGCCAAGTTCTAAAAGACGCTCATAGACCCCACGAATACTCTTTGCATGTATGGTCGAAAACACTGTAGCTCCCGTTAAACTCGCTCGTACAACTGCACGGGCTGTTTCTCTATCCCGAATTTCCCCAATAATCAAAAGATCTGGGCGGTGCCGCAAAGAAAGTTTTATCAAGTTTTCATAGCTCAGTCCAATAGCTTCATTGAGTTGTAATTGTAGCATCTCTTCTTGCTTAATCTCGACTGGGTCCTCAATGGACATGACTTGTTGTCCCTTAAACAATGACTTAGCTAATTCATGCATTAAGGTAGTTTTACCACTTCCTACAGGTCCTGCAAATAGATAAAGGCCGCGTTGCCTAAAGCCCTTTTCTAATTCCTTAAGGTCTTGAAACCAGAAGCGCAACTCTTGTTCTTCATCGTGCAAAAGGCGAATAACTAGACTCTCATGACCACGATAATCTCCTACCGTCGATAAGCGTAGTGAAGAAACCTTGCCATCATGCTGATAATCACAGGACCCAAGCTGACTACGACGCTTTTCTCCAACATTCATCCCCGCAATAAACTTAAAATGACTAATAACTGCGCCCAACTTTTCAAAGTCATAACTATCAACAAATCGCCTCTCGTCTCCAATTCGCATATGTAGCTCATAGATCAGATTTTTAGGAACAAAATAGATGTCTTGAGCTCCTTCTTTTTTGGCCAGTGTAATCAATCCTTGTGCAAGTGCTTGTACCATATCTTCCTCCTTACTGTTATTATTCGAAGAAAATACAAAAAAAGAACAACTTCCTTAAAAAGTTGTCCCTTCGTTTTTGATACGGCAGGTTCGGTGCACCTCAAGCCCTGTTTGTTTTTCATAGCCAGGTCTAAATTTTTCATCTGGAATGACTTGCCCATCTTCCAACAAAGCCAAGGAATGATATTGCTGAAGAAATTCATCGCATTCTTCACACCAGCGTTTATCTTCTGGATCCCAAAAAATAGTCATCAAGTCTCCTCTACTTTTGTAAAGGGGAATCTCCTTTTCTAACTCAAACCAACAAGACTTATAATATTTCAAGGCGTCATAATAGTTATCAAATTTTTTGCTCGCAATGACGTCGTCTTCCCAGCCTTCTATAAACCACCACGGTTCAAAATCTCCGTACATTTTTATAACTCGATACATAGTTTAACTTCCTTTGTACCGTATATTATAGCGAAATTTTAAGAACAATGAAAGAATTTTGCTCATTTTCACGAATTATATAACATTTTCAAAAAATCCAGCTATTCAAAAACGAATAACTGGATTTAAAAACAAGATTAACCTTCTGAAATATCGTTTTCAATGATCACTTTAATCGCATGATGATCGTCGGCCTTACTAAATACTTCATAGGCCTTTTCTATTTCACTAAGTTTGAAATAATGAGTTACCAATTTTTCAGGTTCAATTTTATGACTTTCTAAGGCTTTCAAAAGCTGAGGAGTTGTATTGGTAGAAACCAATCCAGTAGTAACATTAATGTTACGAATCCAAAGAGTGTCCAAATCAAACTGAACTGGTCTACCATGCACACCACAGTTGGCTACTGTCCCATCTACACCGATAATCTTTTGGCAGAGATCAAACGTTGCAGGAATACCAACAGCTTCTATAGCAACATCCACACCTCTACCATCTGTTAAATCATAAATTTCTTGAATTGCTTTTTCAGGGTCTGAAGAATTAATCTTATGAGTAGCACCGAAAGAAACTGCAGTATCCAAGCGGTTATCGTCTAGGTCCACCATAATCAATTTAGCTGGTGAATAGAATTGTGCCGTCAAAAGAGCTGCCAATCCAACTGGCCCTGAACCAACGATGGCTACACTACAGCCAGGCTCAACTTTCCCTTTTAAGACACCAATTTCATAGCCAGTTGGCAAGATATCAGATAACATAACTAAGGCTTCATCAGACAAGTCAGATGGAGTATGATAAAGAGTATTATCAGCATGAGGCACACGAAGATATTCTGCTTGCATACCGTCGATCAAATGTCCAAAAATCCATCCACCTTCGTCTTCACAGTGAGCATAGATTCCTTTTTTACAATAGTAACACTTGCCACATGCACAAACGCAAGAAATTAAAACCTTATCACCCTTTTTGAAGTTTGAAACTCCTGCTCCGACTTCCTCTACAATACCAATTCCTTCATGCCCTAGGATAGTTCCACTCTTACAAGCAGGAACATCTCCTTTAATAATATGAAGGTCTGTACCACAAATAGTAGTCTTAACGATACGCACAATAGCATCTGTTGGCTTGCGAATAACTGGTTTGTCAACATCAACAAATGACGCAAGGCCGGGTTTAACGTAAGTATAAGCTTTCATAAGCAATCCTCCGCTTTTTTATTTGTATTGTTTATATCACAATTGTAAGCCTTTTCAACATAAAAATCAAGTGATATGTGAAAGAGCTCACAAATTTATTAAAAAAAGTAGAAACTAAAGTCGTTTCTACTTTTTAGATTATGCTTGATAGCGTTTTTCTCCATCTAGATAAGTTGCTACTAATTCCAAATCTTTATCTAGCACGATAAAGTCAGCATCATAGCCTTCACGAATTTGTCCACAGACGTCATCGATATGAACTGATTTAGCTGGATTCAGACTAGCCATCATGACTGCTTCATGAGAATTTGCAATTCCCCACTCAACAACATTTTTCAAACCATCTTTAAGTTTGAGAATGGAACCTGCCAAGTTACCTGTAGATTTAAGGCGAGCAGTCCCATTTGCAACTACAACTGGAAATTCACCTAACATATAATCGCCATCTTGCAAACCACCTGCTGTCATACAGTCAGTGATAAGGGCAATATTTTCAGTTCCTTTTTGTTTAAGAAGAATTTCGCAAGCCTTAGGATCAACGTGATGACCATCACAAATCAATTCTGCATAAGTGTGTGGCAACTCATACATAGCACCAACCATACCAAGTTCGCGGTGTGTTAAACCACGCATTCCATTATAGGCGTGAACCCATACACTAGCTCCAGCATCAACAGCTTTTTTTGCTTCATCAAAGGTAGCATTAGAGTGACCAAGAGCAACAGTTACACCTTCACCAGTAATTGTACGTACAAAATCCTCAACACCATCACGTTCAGGTGCAAGAGCAATTTTATTAAGAAGACCATTAGCAGCCTTTTGCCAAGCGCGGAATTCATCCATACGTGGATCTTTCATATAGGCAGGATTTTGAGCCCCCTTAAATTCTTCGGTGAAGTAAGGTCCTTCAAAATAAATACCACGAATCTTAGCACCAGATGCTTCTTGATAGCGTGCACCAATGTTTTCAGTAACAGCCAGCAATTGTTCGTATGATGAAGTTAGTGTAGTTGGTAAGAAACTAGTAACACCTGTGCTAAGAAGGCCTTCACTCATCGTATGAAGTGTACCTTCGATATTATTATCCATAACATCGACACCACCAAAACCGTGAATGTGTGTATCAACTAGACCCGGTGCAATGCTGTAACCAGAGTAGTCTAAAATTTCTGCATCATCCGAAATCTCTTCAACGTGCTTACCAAACTTGCCATCAATAAGTTCCAAATAACCACCGCGACGAATACCATGTGGATAGAAAAATTGATCAGCTTTAATATATTTAGGCATAATGAAAACCTCCTTAAGAAAATATTCTACTATTTATTATGTCAATTACATTATAAACTTTTCAAAACAATTTGTAAATGGTATAGACCTTTTTTAGTGAAATTTTAATAAAGAAATAATCATAACCACCCGTCTAACGGGTGGTTTGCCCCAGGGCTATAAGCCCAAATTACCAGCCAGCGCCTAAAGACGCTGGCTTTCACGTTGTTCAAGCCTCATTGCTCTTGACTCGTCACTTGCCTCTCAAAGAGGCTTTAGTATTACTTACCACTATCCCTAAAGAGATCCTCATATTCTTTGACACTCAATTTATCTAGTGCTATATCATGCTTTTCCTGTTCTTGGATATATTTCTTAATTGTGGCTTCATTGAGTCCCACCGCACTTACATAATAACCTTCCGCAGATTGGCGTGTTTGTCAAACATCATGAGTGCAC
>NZ_KV807778.1:7271-12033 GCF_001812125.1 Streptococcus sp. HMSC071D03 | reverse complement strand
AACCTGGTGTTACTGTTTGAGCCTTAGCTGTTGGAGTGTATTTATCAGCGTCCTTAGCTGTTGGAGTAACAAGATATGCTGCTGCAACCTTATCTGTTGACTTATCAGGATAAGTGATGGTAAGGTTCCCTTTTTCATCCACACTGTATGTCGCATTTGCTGGAAGACTTGGGTTAGCAGTTTTAACTGAGTCGATGATCTTGTTCTTTTCATCTTCACTAACCTTGTTAGGATCTGCAACATCTACTTTTGTATCTGCAACTGCTGGTTCATACTTCTTAGATGACTCAAGGACCGTGATTTTAATTCTATTCGTCGTAGATTGTCCTTTTTTATTTTTAAGAAGGAAAGTGGTAACATAATCACCTGCTGGGTGGTTTGAGGCAACTGTACCAGCAAATTTATTCTTAACATCCTTAGTATGTATTACTGTTCCAGCACTTTTGAAATAATTTCCTTCTGGGTATACTCCATATAGGTTCTTAGGGAAGTCACTTGCAAAAAACGTTTGTATCTCAGACGACGATGCTCCGATAACATCAATATTAACTGAATCTCCAGGGTAAACTGTAACATGAGACTTAGAAACTAAAAGCTGTAAAGAATTAGTCCCAGTCCTAACAACCCCGTTTTCAGTCAATGGTGTTTTTGTAACCGTAATCGGTGTACTCTTAGCTGACTCTGTTCCACCTGCTGGTGTTGAAGTAGCTGTAATTTCTCCTTCAGGAAGGCTGTTTGTAGGGTGAACAGTTGCTACACCTTTGTCGTTAGCTACAGCTTCACCAATCACAACGCCATCTTTGTTGTAAAGTTTAACAGTTGAACCTGCTGGTGCTTTAACTGTTACATCAGCTGGCGTACTTGCTTTACCTGCCAAGTCATTGACAATTTCTGGGGCTGTAGTTGCGCTATCTACTGCTGGAGTGTTTGGTTTTGATGGTTCTGGTTGTGGTTGTGGTTGTGGCGCTGGAGTCTCTTCTTGTGGAGCTGCTTCAACGTTACGTTTTTGCCATCCTTGAAGACTTGAGTAGCTACCTTCTTGCATGTTAGAGATAACTTGAGCTGTTGTTCCAGCTTTCATATCTTTGTTCAAGGTCAAGTTGATTGTTGAGTAGAACTTACCATCTTCACTTAAAGCAACGCTTGCAATAGCACTGCTTGAAGAGTTTACTTGCCATTTACCTGGAACAGCATCACGTTTGAGTCCAACTTCTTGCGCCTTGCCATCAGCGTCCGTGAATTGGAAGTAAGCTGCTCCTGCATCGTGTGGTACTTTCAAGGTAACATTTTTTTCACCTTGAACAAGATTATTTTTTTGCTGAGACTTGTCTGATGGGACAATTTCTGAGTGACCTAGAGATACATTTACATCTGTATCAGCACTTTCTACACCATTAACGGTTTGGCTTACGCTAATTTTATCTGCAGAAACTAACTGTGCACCACCAGTAACATTGCTATTCAAACCAAGATCAAGTGGGAATGACCACTGTCCGTTTCCTGCAACTTGGACTCGTCTAGAAATTTTACCATTTACCTTGATATTGATGATAGCACCTGGTTTTCCTGTACCTGTCAAGACTGTATCGGTAGAAGCTATAGTAGGCACTGTAATCGTGTCATTTGTTTGGGTGTAAGTGTTGTTGACTCCTGGTTTTGGGGCAAGTCTTGATGAAAGATTGATACCGACTGCTGGGAAATCCGAAGTACGAGCATCAACAATCGTTGCATCTGGACCATTTAACCCGCGGTTTTCAAGCGTTACTCTCGCAGGAGCTGTTGCAAAACGAGCAAACAGATTGTGTTTGGTCCCTTTAGTCACTACTCTATAAGTAAGCGAATCAGGAACTCCTCCACCAATTAATTTATAATGAGATCCCAATGCTTTATTATTGCTCATAGCAGGGAGGTTTTTGAAAGATTTATTGATGTAATCCTCTCCATCCAGTCTTCCAGCCTTCGGACCACGATCTATGACAGTAATACTTTCGATGGTATCATCTGATGCGACCAACAATCCAGCAGATTGGTTAGTCTTCTTATTCGGTATAACACCGATTGTCCAAGTTGTTTTGTCTCCATCAACACTGTAGTGAACTGATTGAAACTGCTTGACACCCGCACCAGAAAATTCACCTTCAGCGAGTGAGCCGTCAACTGAACGGTATGCTGCACGTGAACTTAGATCACGTTTCCCTCTTGAACGGACTGGTTCAGCTGGTGCGACTGTTTCAGTTGCCACTTCGGTTGCTTCTTCAGCTTTAGCTTCAGTGGCTACTGCTGTTGCTTTTTCTTCTTTGATAGCAAGTTGAGCTACTGCCTCTTTGAGACTAGCGACTGCTGTATCCACTTGGTCTTGGCTAGCTTCTGCATTTGCCAAAACATTTTGTGCTTGTTCAAGTGCTGTGTTCAAGCGAGAAAGAGAGTCTTCTGTCTTTCCTGCTTTGTCCAAGCCTTTTACTTCTTCGACCAACTGGGTCAAAGCTTCTTTGTTAGCTGTTTTAGCAGTAGTGTTTTCCGCTACCACTGCTTTTTCAACTGTTGCTGGCTGAGTCTCTGCTACAGCAGCAGGAGCTTCATAAGTCCCCGTTTCTCCACCATATCCAGGCTTAGCCTCTTTAGCTTTTGAGCCACTCTCAACTGTAGATTCCGATGCTGTTTCTGCATGGACCGTTTGAGTAGCTAAGCTAGCTCCGACCGCAAAAACAAGCGAACAACCAAAAAGGAAATGTTTTCCTTTTTTAATCATACGCCAGTTCTTCTGCTCTGCATTTTTACGATTAAAATACATTCTTATCTCCTATTTATTTTTTATTAGAGTCGCATGTGTTTTACATACGTTACTATTATAAAATATGGTATCAACATAGTCAAGTCTTTTGTTCGTTTTAGAAAAAAAAAAAACATTCGATACAAATCATTTCCAAATTTTCGATTTTTTTAGTAAAATTATTATAAAAATTGATAATTTATAAACGAATTTTAAAAATTTTTTCCGAAAACATGCTATAATAGAAAAAAGCCCTGATAATTTTTTTATCTTTTTTTGTTTATAATACATTATATTTTCAAGGAGTATTTTCTATGAGAGAACTATTATCTCACAAAGAACAGAGACAATTAAAAATTCTAGAATACTTATTTGAGAACCAAGAATGGATTCATATTGACACCTTGGCTGATATTCTAGATTTGAATGGACGCATCATCAAAAGCGATATCAAAGAAATGCGCGAGCAACTTTCTTGTTTTGATATTCTATCATCAACCGCTGGTATCATACTGACGAACGAACATAATTTTGGTATTGAGCGAATTTATAGACACGTTTTGCAAGAGTCTGTTAATTTTCAGGTACTCAGAGCTTTCTTCCTATTAGAAGAACCATTTACTTTCGAGCACCTAGTTCAAACGCTTAACATTTCTCTTCCCTCACTTCGTAAGAAGGTTGCTGAAATCAATAATATTCTGCAGTCAAAATATAAATTCAAGCTCAAGGTGACGCCTATTTCAATTATTGGAGACGAAAGAGACATTCGCTTCTTTTTTGCCCAGTATTTCCATGAAGCCTATGGTTTCTTCAAATGGCCATTTCATCTGTCTTCTGAAGATGTAGAGGAACTTGTGACTTTTCTTGTCAAGGTAACAGGCTATCCCATCACCTACCAAAATATGTTTCAGCTGAAGACACAAATTGCAGTCAATCTCCATCGAGTAAAGATTTTACCGAGACCTAAAGAGGAAATCGAGTTTGACCCTCTTCGCCCTATTTTTAGTCAACTTTCAAACTTCCAGCAGGAATTGCAATCTCTTGGTGATCGTCTTGGAATCACACTCGATTTTACAACTATTGACCAAATTTTCAGCTCCTATACTCAAGAGGGGATTTTCTTCACGGTCGAGGATTTCCTAGAGGCGCGGAAAGACAATGAGAAAGTCGATCACTCCTATCACTCAGCTCGAGATGTCCTAGACAATCTTACCCGACAGTTTGATGTCCACTTTTCAAATACCGATCAATTGATTTGGCACTTGCATAACACTGCATTTCTAGAACGTCAAGAAATCAACTCAGAATCTATCATTTCTCATAACAAATCTTATGCACTGAATAAGATTAAAAAGTTCTTCCCAGATTTTTACGAAGCAGCTAGTTTTGAAATGATGCGCTATAAGTCTAGCTTGGGACAAAAGGAGCAGCTTCACGCTGTAATCCATCTAGTCTATACTCTTTTAACCCACGCAACTGATCTAATGGAACAACTCCTAAAGCACCAAACCAAGGTTCGTGTTCTTGTTTTGAGTGAGTTTGACTTTGCCCATCCTCAGGCTTTGATTTCACTCTATCAATTTTACACCTCTAGAAACATCCACTTTGAAACATGGGATAAAGCGACACTAAATGTCAATGAAATCATGGAAGCGGGTTACGATGCCATCATTACCAACTTTGATATTGAAGGATTAGTTCATCCGAAACTTATGAACGTCGGTCGCATGGCTAATCTACAAGTCGTCAATGAACTCAATACTCTTTCCATTAGTAAACTTTAAAAAAGCCTCTGTTTTATAACCAAGTAAGCAGACTAAAACATATACAAACGCATAATGTCAGTTATCTTAAAAACTTGATATTATGCGTTTTTATACTCTTCGAAAATCTCTTCAAACCGCGTCAACGTCCATCTGCAACCTCAAAGCAGTGCTTTGAGCTGACTTTATCAGTTTTATCCACAACCTCAAAACAGTGTTTTGAGCAACC
>NZ_KV807778.1:0-7171 GCF_001812125.1 Streptococcus sp. HMSC071D03 | reverse complement strand
AGTTTGCTCTTTGATTTTCATTGAGTATTACTTTCAACAATGGATTCGCACTTGTCGATAAATTTTTGCTCATTTACAATAATTTTGTTGTATGATAGATTAAATATAAAACACTATAATAGATTGAAATAAGGTATGAACAATTCGATTAGGAAAGTCAAACTAATTTCTAGAAATATTTTTAGCAGTCGTTATGTACTATTCTAGATTCAATCTATTATGCATTGTGAATTCTAAAAAATTGCTAGAAATTGACTTAAGTTCTCTAGTAAATTTGTTGAGATTTTATTTCATTTAACAATGAGTCTGGGACAAAAGTCCTAGCCTCTCAATTGTCTTTGGATTGTCGTGCAAGACGCAGTGGTTGAGTGGGCTCTACTACGCTGATTTCATCAGCTTTTACAGCCCTACTCAACTGTGCGTAGGTGGGACGACGAAATCGAATTCTAACGAATTACCGATTTCTGTCCCACTCTCTAAAAACTTTTTCCTTGCTTTGCTAGAATATAGTAAGATCTACTGATGAGCTGGTCAATGTCAATGTTTTTACTCAGGCTAGGATATTTCTTCAGTAGACTATCAACAAAAAGGGGATTTGATTTTAATGGAGGATGATTTTTCACATAGTCTGATTTCTCATCTATAAAATTCAAGAAAACGATTGCATAAACTGTTACTCCGTGCTATACTAAGATAGAAATAAATGATAGGAGAGTGTCTATGAAAAACACGTCATCTCAACCAGATAAAAAAATGATTTACAGCATCCGTTCTCTGAAAAACGGAACTGGCTCTGTCCTTATTGGAGCAAGCTTTATCCTCCTTGCCCTAACAGCACCTTCTGTATCTGCAGCTGAAACTAGTCCTGGCACGCAAGAAAATGTAAGCGCTATTAGCGCAAACCCAGCTACTACAGAAACCAGCCAAGCTGAGGAAAAAACGCCTATTTTGGACCACAAAGATGCAAACGCTTCCCTAGAGTCTAAAACATCTGAACCAGTAGCAGTTTCTGAAACAACTACAACTGAAGCTACTCCAAGCCTTCCAAACAATAAAGACGATAAAACAGAAGTATCAAGTCTAGCCGCTGAGAAAGCTTCGCCAGCAGACACTGTATCTGAAACCCCAATCGCAGACAACTACTTCCGTATCCATGTCAAAAAACTTCCTCAAGAAAACCAAGATTCGCAAGGTCTTTGGACTTGGGATGATGTTGAAAAACCATCTGAGAACTGGCCAAATGGCGCCCAGTCTTTCAAGGATGCCAAGAAAGACGACTACGGCTACTACCTAGATGTCAAACTAAAAAATGAGCAAGCCAAGAAAATCAGCTTCCTCATTAACAACACCAAAGGGGACAACCTTACTGGAGATCGTTCAGTAGAGCGCCTCTCTCCAAAGATGAATGAAGCTTGGCTAGATGAGGACTACAAAGTCCACAACTACCAACCTCAGCCAGCGGGAACGATCCGCGTCAACTATTTCCGCACCGATGGCAACTATGACAAGAAATCCCTCTGGTACTGGGGAGATGTGAAGACTCCAAGCAATGGTGAATGGCCTGACGGTACAGACTTTACTGCAAGTGGAAAACACGGACGCTACATCGATATTCCGCTCAATGAAGCCGCAAGAGAATTTGGATTTTTACTATTAGATGAGAGCAAGAAAGGCGATGATGTGAAAATCAGAAAAGAAGATTATAAATTTACTGACCTGAAAAACCATAGTCAAATCTTCCTTAAGGATGATGACGAAACCATCTACACCAACCCTTACTATGTACACGATATCCGTATGACTGGTGCCCAACATGTAGCTAAATCTCGTATTGAAAGCAGTTTTTCTACCCTAGTTGGGGCTAAAAAAGAAGACATCCTTAAACATTCCAACATCACTGACCACCAAGGAAATAAAGTGACAATCACAGATGTTACAGTTGATGAAGCAGGTAAGAAAGTAACCTACATCGGTGATTTTTCTGACACTCAAAACCCTTACACCGTTGCCTATGATTCAGACCGTTTTACAACTCGTTCAAGCTGGCGTCTCAAAGACGAGACTTACAGTTACGACGGTCCACTCGGTGCAAATCTTAAAGAAGATGGCAAACTTGTTGATCTGACTCTTTGGTCTCCAAGTGCCGATAAGGTTTCAGTTGTCGTCTACGATAAGAAAGATCCTGAAAAAGTAGTCGGAACCGTCGCCCTTGAAAAAGGAGAAAAAGGAACCTGGAAACAAACTCTGAATGAAAACTCTGGTCTTGGCATCAGCAACTATACTGGCTACTACTACCAATATCAAATCGAGCGCCAAGGCAAGACTGTTCTCGCACTAGATCCTTATGCTAAATCTCTGGCAGCTTGGAACAGCGATCTAGCAAAAACAGATGCTGCCCATAAAGTTGCTAAAGCTGCTTTTGTAGACCCAGCAAAACTAGGGCCGCAAGACTTGACCTATGGTAAGATTCGCAATTTCAAATCTCGCGAAGATGCTGTTATCTACGAGGCTCACGTTCGTGACTTCACTTCAGATCCTGCCATCGCAAAAGATTTGACTAAGCCATTTGGTACTTTTGAAGCCTTTATCGAAAAACTAGACTACCTCAAAGACTTGGGCGTGACCCATATCCAGCTCCTTCCAGTCTTGTCATACTACTTTGTCAATGAATTGAAGAACCAAGAACGCTTGTCCGCCTATGCTTCAAGCGATAGCAACTACAACTGGGGTTATGACCCTCAAAACTACTTCTCATTGACTGGTATGTACTCAAGCAATCCTAAGGATCCAGAAAAACGTATCGCAGAATTTAAGAACCTTGTCAACGAAATCCATAAACGTGGCATGGGTGCTATCTTAGACGTAGTTTACAACCATACTGCCAATGTCGATATCTTTGAAGATCTTGAGCCAAACTACTACCACTTCATGGATGCAGACGGGACACCTCGTACTAGCTTTGGTGGTGGTCGTCTAGGAACAACCCACTACATGTCTAAACGCGTCATGGTAGATTCTATCAAGTATCTGGTTGACACCTACAAAGTGGATGGTTTCCGTTTCGATATGATGGGAGATCATGATGCAGCTTCTGTCGAAGAAGCTTACAAGGCTGCACGCGCCCTCAATCCAAATCTCATCATGCTTGGTGAAGGTTGGAGAACCTATTCTGGTGATGAAAATACGCCTACTAGACCTGCTGATCAGGATTGGATGAAACACACAGATACTGTTGCTGTCTTTTCAGACGACATCCGTAACAACCTCAAGTCAGGTTATCCAAATGAAGGTCAACCTGCCTTTATCACAGGTGGCAAGCGTGATATCAATACCATCTTCAAAAATCTCATTGCTCAACCAACCAACTTTGAAGCAGACAGTCCTGGAGATGTTATCCAGTATATCGCAGCCCATGATAACTTGACCCTCTTTGATATCATTGCCCAGTCTATCAAAAAAGACCCAAGCAAGGCTGAGAACTATGCTGAAATTCATCGTCGTTTACGACTTGGAAACCTCATGGTCTTGACAGCTCAAGGAACTCCGTTTATCCACTCTGGGCAGGAATATGGACGTACCAAACAATTCCGTGACCCTGCTTACAAGACACCAGTTTCAGAGGATAAGGTACCAAATAAATCTCACTTACTTCGTGACAAGGATGGTAATCCATTTGACTATCCTTACTTCATCCATGACTCTTACGACTCAAGTGATGCTGTCAACAAGTTTGATTGGACCAAGGCAACTGATGGTAAAGCTTTCCCTGAAAATGTCAAGAGCCGTAACTACATGAAAGGTTTGATTGCTCTGCGTCAATCAACAGATGCCTTCCGACTCAAGAGTCTTGAAGATATCAAGGAACGTGTCCGCCTCATTACTGTCCCAGGACAAAATGGTGTGGAAAAAGAGGACGTAGTGATTGGCTACCAAATCACTGCTCCAAATGGAGATATCTACGCAGTCTTTGTCAATGCGGACGAAAAAGCTCGCGAATTCACTCTAGGATCTGAATTTGCCCACTTGAGAAATGCCCAAGTTCTTGCAGATGAAAACCAAGCTGGAACATTGGCCATTGCCAAGCCTCAAGGACTGGCATGGACAGAAAATGGTTTGAAATTGAACGCTCTTACGGCTACTGTTTTGCGCATCACTAAAGAGTCTCCAGCACTTCCTTCAACCCAAGAAAAACCAGAAGTGCAACCAAGCACACCTAAAACAAATACAGACAAGCCAGAAGCTAAAGGGCAAACTCTAGCTAACAAAACTGACGCAACTAACTCTCAAAATCTAGCTAACCAGTCTGACTCAACTAACGCTCAAACTTTAGCTAGCAAAACTGACTCAACTAACGCTCAAACTCTAGCTAACCAGTCTGACTCAACTAACGCTCAAACTTTAGCTAGCAAAACTGACGCAACTAACTCTCAAACTCTAGCTAACAAAACTGACGCAACTCAATCTGGAACTGACTCACCAGCACAAAAAGTCCTTCCAAACACAGGAACTGAAAACAAATCACCTCTTGCTCTTGTTGGATTCAGCATTCTGTCCCTTCTTGGACTTGGAAGTTTCCTAAAGTCAAGAAAGGAACAATAAACCAAGGTTTCTATAAATCTAGCAACTGGATAGAAAGACATGTAAAAAGAGGCTGGGATAAAAGTCTTTAAAATCAGAAAAACGCATATTATCAGATGTTTAAAAAAACTTGATAATATGCGTTTTATAGTAGATTGAACTTAGAATAGTACGCTACGAATTCTAAAACATTTTTAAAAATTATTTTGACTTTCCTAATCGATTTGTTCATATCTTATTTCAATCCACTATATTGTGGAAAGATTTATACTCAATATTCTACTAAAATTATGTTTGTGTCTCGCCTCTTCAGATTTTAAAAAAGGTTCATTTTGATCAAGTTGCTTCAATCTCTTTCTTTTACTAGAGAAAATAAAAAACTCTTAAAAATAGCATTATGTCAGCATTTCTAAGAGTTTTTACTATATAGTATCCAACCTCTATAAGGGCAATTTTTTTATTACTGATAGGGTATGTCTACGTTCCGCCTCTTTCTAGAAGCTCTTATTTCTCTATCCTTGCTTCTGCATCTGCCACTACTTGGGCAAGACTGGTTTGACCCAACTCCTGCTCCATAGCTAGCTGAATCTTTTGTAATTTCTCATCTAAAACTCCATGGATATTTGCACCAACTGGGCAGGCTGGATTGGGATTATCATGAAAACTAAAGAGTTGTCCAGTCTTTCCAAGGCATTCAACTGCTTGGTAAACATCTAATAAGCTGATGTCCTCTAGGTCTTTGATAATCTCTGCTCCACCAGTTCCACGCGCAACTGAGATCAACTCAGCTTTTTTCAGTTGAGATAAGGTCTTACGGATAATGACAGGATTGACTCCAACACTACTAGCTAGAAAATCACTAGTCACCTTGCTTTCTTTCCCTTTTAGGGCAATAATAATCAACATGTGAGTCGCAATGGTAAATCGACTTGAAATTTGCATCTTCTCCTCCTTTTTAAGTAGACTAACTCGTTCTTTTTCTTATATTTATTATATCTCTTGTAGTTGTAATGTCAAGAGTTACCACTAAGCCAGTCATCCAACTCAGCATCATGTCCTTGTTCTTGAGCAATTTCATGAAGTAAGTCTTGATTATGGGTATGGTGAATCCCATTAACCAAGCTTTCATAATAAACTTGGTAGTAGGGTAAATTTAAGTCTTTGGCTAGCTGTAATTCTGCCTCAATATCATAATCGACACGACGAAAATCAGCATCTTTTAAACCTTTTTCGTCAAATTCTAAGATCATGTATTGGGCCCGCAAGTCCTTGCGTAAATTCCCAGATAAAAAGAAGGGTTGCCCAATCGAACCTGGATTCAGGATAAGCTGACCACCACTACCATAGCGAAGAAACTGCTGATGGATATGACCATAAATGGCAATATCGCATTCTGGATTGGTGACAAGACGATCAAAATCCTCTTGCTTTCCCATATGAATCAATTCTCGCCCCCAGTTTTTATCAGGCAAGTGATGACTAATCCCTAGCTTCAGATCTCCAAACTGGCGATGCACTTGCAAAGGATAATCCTGCAGTGCCTCAATCTCCTGGCTACTAATTTCTTCCATAATATACTGACACTGGCGCAAGAGGTAGCGATGGCTCGGTCTGCTTTCATCTAACTTGCGATGACAGGCTCGCCAAAGACTATCTTCCCAATTGCCCAGAACTCTAAGAGTAATGGGTAAAGTGTCCAATCTCTGGAGAATATTTTTTCGTCCTGTTCCAGGCATGAGGATATCTCCTAAGAGCCAATACTCATCAACCCCCGCCTTCTGAGCATCTGCCAGAACAGCCTCTAAGGCTGTTGTATTGCCATGTATATCTGATAATACTGCGACTTTTGTCATATCTTTTCCTCTTAGTTTTTCTATTTTTATTATAACAAACTCCAAGTCAAAGTCAAAAAGTATCTATATTCCTATCGTTTTTTACTTTACTTTTTTAGTGAAAAGGATTACAATGAAGATAATAAGAATGAGGAGGTTTTTGCTATGACACAACGTTATGAAAATATCATGGTAGCAGTTGACGGTTCTAAGGAAGCTGACTTGGCTTTCATCAAAGGGGTTCATTCAGCACTGCGTAACCAAGCAAAACTAACGATTGCTCATGTCATTGACACACGTGCTCTTCAAAGCATCTCAACATTTGATGCCGAAGTTTACGAAGAATTGCAAGTAGAGGCCAACGATTTGATGGCAGAATACGAAAAGCGTGCAAGAGATGCTGGTCTCACAGACATAAAAGTTGTTATTGAGATGGGTAACCCTAAAACTCTCTTAGCTAAAACAATTCCAGACAAAGAAAAGGTTGATTTGATTTTGGTTGGAGCAACAGGGCTCAATGCTTTCGAGCGCCTGCTAGTTGGTTCTTCATCAGAATATATCCTACGCCATACCAGCGTTGACCTTCTCGTCGTTAGAGATAAGGACAAAACTTTGTAATAAAAAAGAAATGAGGTTGGGATTGTTCTCCTAACCTCATTTTTTTCATAAATTGTTGACGCAGTAGTTGGAGCCAGGAAATCAAAACATCATTCAAGGCTTCCTTTTCTAGGCTCTATAATTTCTGTAGTGGGTAAATCCCC
>NZ_KV807777.1:0-3094 GCF_001812125.1 Streptococcus sp. HMSC071D03 | reverse complement strand
CTAGCGGTGGAACTTAGTTTGGGAATTTAGCCTTAAATCATGTTGTATTTCCACAAAAATAATATAAGTTCTGATTAGGATTAGGGCCCTAGTAAAAAGCTCCCTACTGCCATGGTAATCGGAAAAGCAAAGATACAAGCTAAACCCAAAAAGAAGAGCCACCACTTTCTTTCAAAGAATGCTAGCACAAGGTAGCCAAGACCTACGAGGGGCAATAAAATAAAAAGAACAAAAGTGGTCCAGTTATAGGAGTGAAGTCCGATAGAAAAGGAAAAATTAATCCAGTTTGGTGATAACCATAAAACAACTACAAACAGACTGATCAAAACCAAGATCTTATCTCTTAATCTCGTTTTCATCTTAGCACCTCCTTTATAGGTTTTCCCCCTTATATTTTAACAAAGAAAGCGCTGTTCTTCAATCTCAATCAATTATTGGAAACGAATGACAAGTCATTGGGAGCTACAAGGTATCACAGTCAGGATAAAACAACAAATTTATTGTCTATAATCAGACGCATTTTGATTACTATTGCTTTACCTTCAAATACTTAATTATCAACAGTATTCCCAATAAGATGTTTAGATAAAAGCCCAACTGATAAGTTTGTGTTAGGATTTCCAAACTTGTCCACAGTCGTATCAAATCTTCTATTGACATGCGGAATAAATAACCCTCTGTAGCAATCCACAAAATCAAAAATAGATAACTACTAGCAGCAAGCCATTTCGTCCACCGTTTTTTTAGTAAGAAAGCAATTAAGAGCGAACAGATAAAGACAGCTGTTACAATAGCATGTTCCATCAAAAAAGTAAAACCGTAATAAATTTCCACAAAACGTCTACCATTATCTGCATTGGCTCCTTTTATAAAAGGTAAAGCAAAACTTAAAATAAAACAGAGTTCCAATATGTAACTTTTTAAGATTTTCATAGTACACCTCCTATAAGTTGTGAACTAAAAAGCCCCCTTTATTAGCTGATAAAATCAGGAGAAACCGGCTCCTACTTCATCAATAATTTGTTCATCCTCTATCTACTTATAGTATATACTACTGACTTACCACATTCAAGAAACCGCTTCATTTTTTTAGCTTTTTATGGTATGATAGACAAAATATCTAGAGGAAAACAAATGACCAACGAATTTTTACATTTTGAAAAGATAAACCGCGAAACTTGGCAATCCCTGCATCGCAAAACAACTCCTCCCTTGACCGAGGAAGAATTAGATTCCATTAAGAGTTTCAATGACCAGATTAGCCTACAAGATGTTACTGATATCTATCTGCCACTATCACATCTGATTCAGATTTACAAACGTTCCAAAGAAGACCTTGCCTTTTCAAAAGGCATTTTCCTTCAAAGAGAGAGCAAAGAACAACCTTTCATTATCGGAGTTTCAGGAAGTGTCGCTGTCGGTAAATCAACTACTAGTCGTCTCTTGCAAATTTTGCTTTCTCGTATCGTTCCTGGAGCAAGTGTTGAACTGGTTACTACGGATGGTTTTTTATACCCAAACAGTGTCTTAATTGAGCAAGATATTCTCAATCGCAAGGGTTTTCCTGAGAGCTACGACATGGAAGCTTTGCTCAATTTCCTGGACCAACTTAAAAATGGGCAGGATGTTGATATCCCTGTTTATTCCCATGAAATCTATGATATTGTCCCAGGTCAAAAACAACGAGTAGAAGCCGCTGATTTTGTCATTGTTGAGGGAATCAATGTGTTCCAAAATCCCCATAATGACCGTCTCTATATTACTGATTTCTTTGACTTTTCAATCTATGTCGACGCCGCTGTCGAGGATATTGAAAGCTGGTATTTGGATCGTTTCTTAAAACTTCTTAGCTTTGCCCAGGATGATCCAGGCAACTATTACTACCGTTTCACTCAACTTCCTCTTAGTGAAGTCAAGGATTTTGCCCACCAAGTTTGGACCAGTATCAACCTAACCAATCTCCAGAATTACATTGAACCAACACGAAATCGTGCCGAGGTCATTCTCCATAAATCTAAAAATCACGAAATTGATGAAATTTACTTAAAAAAATAATTTTCCCTTGTCAAAACGTAAGTTTTCAGATATAATGGTATAGTTAGTAAAAATGGAGGTAAGAACATTGGCAAACATTAAATCAGCTATCAAACGCGCTGAATTGAACGTTAAACAAAACGAAAAGAACTCAGCTCAAAAATCAGCTATGCGTACTGCTATCAAAGCTTTTGAAGCAAACCCATCTGAAGAACTTTACCGTGCTGCCAGCTCAGCTATCGATAAAGCAGAAACTAAAGGTTTGATCCACAAAAACAAAGCTAGCCGTGATAAAGCACGTCTTGCAGCTAAACTTGGTTAATTATTAACTGCATACAAAATGAGCTCTTCGGAGCTTTTTTTGTGCACGTTTTCTGGAGGTTATTATGAAAATAGCTATCATTGGATATTCTGGATCAGGAAAATCAACTCTGGCAGAAAAACTAGCTAGGCACTACTCTATCCCAAAACTTCATATGGATACTCTCCAATTTCAGCCAGGTTGGCAGGACAGTGACCGTGACTGGATGCATAACGAAATGAAAACTTTTCTAGTCAAAAACGAAAACTGGGTCATTGATGGCAACTACTCTTGGTGTTATTATGAGGAAAGAATGGAGCAAGCTGACCAGATCATCTTTTTAAACTTCTCTGCTTGGAATTGTTTGCTAAGAGCCTTTAAGCGCTATTTAAAATATAGAGGGAAGGTGAGAGAAAGTATGGCTAAGGGATGCCCCGAGCAATTCAACTGGGAATTTATTCGTTGGATTCTCTGGGATGGTCGAACAAAAAATGCTAAGGATAGATACCAATACTTAAACAATACTTACCCAGAAAAGATGCATATTCTCCATTCTCAAGCAGAGATTGATTGTTTTTTGCGATCTTTAAAAAAGTAAACAATATAGTAGCATTTCATTAAAATCAGCATGTACTGATTGACTAAAAAAGGAAGTTTTTCATCCAGAAAGTCTTCCTTTTTTCCTTTTATTCAACAATTAAAAATAACTCGAGCAATTTATAGTTAATTGAAACAAGAGCAGGACAAAAGAGCCTCGAA
>NZ_KV807776.1:0-225 GCF_001812125.1 Streptococcus sp. HMSC071D03 | reverse complement strand
GTTCCTGGAGGAATGTACGGTACGGGAATGACTAAGCGAATGCGGATTAAAGAAAAAATCAATTTCTTTTTCCGAATCCAACAACGAACCTATGAGACAGAATTTGGAAAGGTAGGAATGTATACGAAAGATGAGTTTATTCAAAAGCAAAAGAGAAAAACTAGAAAACGCAGAAAAGAAAAGAATTGAGCGCTTGCGTCGTCAGATGAAACCTACGACACAAAA
>NZ_KV807775.1:0-400 GCF_001812125.1 Streptococcus sp. HMSC071D03 | reverse complement strand
CAGCGTCTTTAGGCGCTGGCTGGTAATTTGGGCTCTATAATTTCTGTAGTGGGTAGAACCACCATAGGAATTATGGAGCCTATTTTGTTGTAGAAAAAAAGTCCCATAAGACCTATAATGAAAAGCAACCAAACCATCATTAGAAAGAATCTTATGGAACAATTAAATTTTATCACAAACTTACTCGAAATTAAAGATAAGAACATCATAATCTTGGATTATCTTGATGCTGGAACGCATAAAGAAATCATCGCTAAGCTAGATTATACTGCACCTGTGTGCCCTCGCTGCCTAGGGCAAATGACTAAATATGACTTCCAGAAAGAATCTAAAATCCCTTATCTAGAGTGTGCAGGCTATAAGACACTCATTCGATTGAGAAAACGCCGTTTCCGTTGTA
>NZ_KV807774.1:0-28328 GCF_001812125.1 Streptococcus sp. HMSC071D03 | reverse complement strand
TTCGAGGCTCTTTTGTCCTGCTCTTGTTTCAATTGACTATAAAATCTTCTTGGGATGAAAACTTGCATTGTCCATGACAATGACATGAGGGGGCTTCAAAGCAGGTAGAAGTTGCATTTCAAACCACTATATATTTTTGCCCCTCGTCACAAAAAAAGACCTACCACACAAGCTAGAAAGCTTGATATGATAGGCTTTTTAATATTAGATTAACGTACAGTGCGGATACGCATTGTGTTAGTACGAACTGCTTCACCAAGTGGCACACCTGCAACGATAACGATATCATCACCAGATTTTACAAGACCTGCTTCAACTGCTTTACGTTCAGCAATGTCAAACATATCATCAGTTGATGATGGCGTTTCTGTCAACATTGGGATAACACCCCAGTTCAACATCAATCCACGTTCTGTCAATTCGTCAAATGTCAATGCCAAGATATCAGCATTTGGACGGTATTTAGAGATCAAACGTGCTGTGTGACCAGTCTTAGTAAGAGTTACAACCAATTTAATGTCCATTGAGTTTGTAGCATCTTTAACTGCTGAAGCCATAACTTCTGTCTTAGAGTTACGTTCAAATGAATCTGAGTTCAAACGTCCATATTCGTTAAGAAGAGTTTGAGCATTCTTATCGATAGTTGCCATTGTACGAACAGACTCAAGTGGGTATTTACCATTTGCTGACTCACCTGAAAGCATTGTAGCATCAGTTCCGTCGATAACAGCGTTAAATACGTCTGATACTTCTGAACGAGTTGCACGTGGTTTTTCAGTCATTGTTTCAAGCATGTTTGTTGCAGTGATAACAACTTTACCAGCAGCGTTCACTTTAGTAATGATCATTTTTTGGTAAACTGGAACCATTTCAAATGGTACTTCGATACCCATGTCACCACGAGCGATCATGATACCGTCAGCAGCTTCAATGATTTCATCCAAGTTATCGATACCTTGTTGGTTTTCGATTTTAGCGAACAATTGAACGTGACCGTTACCAGTTTCTTCACAGATTGCACGAACTTCATTCACGTCTTTTGCAGTACGTACGAATGAGATCGCGATGAAGTTGATACCTTGTTCCAAACCGAAGCGGATATCAGCGTTATCACGTTCAGCAAGAGCTGGGAAAGGAATTTTAGTGTTAGGGATGTTTACACCTTTTTGTTTAGCGATAACACCGTCATTTTCAACTTCAACAACAAATTCACGACTTGCATCGTCTTTTTCTACAACACGAAGACCAAGTTTACCATCGTCAACCAATACTTGACGACCAACTTCAACATCATCATAGATGTCAAGTGCTCCAGCAACGTTCAAAGCAATCACTTCACGAGTTGATTTGATACCTTGTTTAGTTGCAACACGGATTTTTTCACCAGTTTTGTATGAGTATTCTTTAGCTTCACCTTCGAACAATTCAGTACGGATTTCTGGTCCTTTAGTATCAAGAAGGAAACCAACTTTTTTACCTGCAAGTTTTTCAGCAAGTTTAACAGTTGCCATACGGTCACCTTGTTCTTGGTGGTCACCGTGTGAGAAGTTGAAACGGAAAGTGTTAGCTCCTGCTTCAATCAATTGAGCAATGTTTTTAGCTGAAGCTTCAACGTCAAGTTTTTCACCCCAGTATCCGTCTTCACCGAATTTTTTACCACCACGGATTTCTACCGCAGGACCCAAAGTTGCAACGATTTTTACACGTTTGTTCATGATTTTTGTGACTCCTTTATATAATTTGACCTTTCATGGTCATTTTACCAGTTTAGTTAAAGTTGATTATGACAAGCTCTTGTTCAAAGCAGAAAGTTCAAGGTCAGCTTTATGAGGGTTGTTAACAACGATATTGCCATCAGCTGTTAGGCTAAACAAAGCTCCTTCTTCTGCAGTTCCAAGAATTGGATTTTCAACCATTTTCTCATTGCGAATACCAACAGCGACACCACCGATTCCTTGTTTAAGGAGTTTAACAGCATGTGCACCCATGCGTGACGCCAATACCCGGTCACGAGCAGTTGGTGATCCACCACGTTGGATGTGACCAAGTTCAGTTACACGAAGGTCGCTTGTATCTCCAGCTTCTTTTAGTTTTTGACCAAATTCTGCCGCTGACATAACACCTTCTGCCAAAACGATAATGTTGTGTTTCTTACCGTGTTCATATCCAGCTTTGATACTTGCTACGATGTCTTCCATCTTGAAATCTTCTTCAGGGATGATAATTTCATCAGCACCAGTGGCAATACCTGCCCAAAGAGCGATATCTCCGGCATTACGTCCCATTACTTCAACTACGAAAGTACGACGGTGACTTGATGATGTATCACGAATCTTATCGATGGCGTCCATCGCAGTTGTAACTGCAGTATCAAATCCGATTGTGAAATCAGTACCTACGATATCGTTATCGATTGTTCCCGGAAGTCCGATAGCAGGGAATCCATGCTCAGTCAAGCGCATAGCTCCATGATAAGAACCGTCACCACCGATAACCACGACACCTTCGATACCGTGTTTTTTCAACTGCTCAATCCCTTTAAGTTGACCTTCGAGTTTTGCAAACTCAGGGTAACGAGCTGAGTGAAGGAAAGTACCACCACGTGAAATGATGTCTCCTACTGAAGCAGCATCAAGTGGATAAATCTCACCAGCAACCATACCAGCGTATCCATCATAGATACCAAAAACTTCCATTCCTTCTGAGATTGCTTGACGAACTACTGCACGGATAGCAGCATTCATACCAGGGGCGTCTCCACCACTAGTCAAAACAGCAATACGTTTCATTTGGTTTTGCTCCTTTTTCTTTTAACATTCTAACTGATTATACCATAATTAAAGTTAAAATTCTTTTATTTTCATTGATTTTTAACGATAAATCGTTTTCATAACTATCTGACTTAAAGATTCCTGTAAACTAACATCTTTTGCAACAAAATAACTCGGTAAAAGGACATTTTTTTGTTCATTTTCGTAGCGAATGATGACTGGAATTTCTCCCTTATATTGCTCTAAAATATGATAAATTTCAGTATCATGTTCATGATCAGCAGCCTGTATCCAAAATCGTTCACTCACTGCTTCTTTTAGATTATTTAACACTAATTGAAGCCGACCATCTCTTGCCTGTACTTTTCCATTAAGGTAGTAGAATCTTCCTTCATGTAAGAGATTTTTAAATTGGCGATACTGGTCAGAAAAAACTGTGACTTCAAGCTTCGTTTTACTATCACTAACTTTCAGAAAAGCCATGTTTTCACCTTTTTTAGTTCTGATTACTCGGATAGACTGAATCTCAACGAGTACTGTAGCTGTCTGTCCTTCAAATAGTTCAGACAAACTCACAATTGGGTACAAAGGATTCTTTGCTAAGATCAATAAAGGATGCGGACTGATACCTACTCCAAGCCACTCCTGTTCCTTACGGAACTTTTCGACTTGCGTAAAATCCTCACTCTCAAGCCAATTGTAGCTATTATCTGCAAATAAACTACCCAATTCTTCCACAAAAATAAATAAAGTAGGTAAGTTGGATAAGATTTTTTGGCGATTTTTTTCGAAACTATCGAATAAACCAATCTCGACTAGGGGAGTTAAGAGGCTAATCTTTTGATAATTTTTGGGTAATCGTGTGACAAAATCTTCAACACTTGTAAAAGGACGATTTTCTAAGATCCAATAGGCAAAATCTCGAGGCATCCCCTTGATACTCTTAAGTCCCAAGTAAATAGTCTGGTCTGTCAATTTATCCTGATATGGGATTGTATTGATAGAGAGTGGTGTTAGTTCAAAACCCATTTCAAGAGCATCGAGGATATAGTCTCCACTTGCATAATTGAGCATGACCTGATAAAAGATTGCTGGGTAATGTGTTTTAAAGTAGGCAAGCTGAAAGGCTAAAGCCGCATAAGCATAAGCATGCGATCGGTTGAAACCATAACCAGCAAATTTTTCCATGACAGCAAAAACCTGCTGAGCCTGTTCCTTTCCATGACCTTTTTCGAGTGCACCTTGAATGAAGCTCTCTTGCATTTGATGCATTTCCGCAGCATTCTTTTTCCCCATGGCGCGACGTAAAATATCGGCCTTTCCAAGACTAAAGCCAGCGTAGCGTTGGGCTACTTGCATAACCTGCTCTTGATAGAGCATGATACCATAGGTAGGAGCTAAAATATCTTCTAGCACAGGATCAAGAACTGTCACCTTTTCTTTGCCATGTTTTCGAGCCACAAAGTTATCGATATAGTCGCTCGCCCCCGGTCTGTTGAGGGAAGTCGTTGCCACTACTTCTTCAAAGCTTTCTGGTTTCACGCGCTTTAATAAGCGAATAGCACCAGGTTGTTCAAACTGAAAAATTCCCTTGGTCTTCCCAGCTGCAAAGAGGGCTAAAGTTTCCCTATCCTCAAGGTCAATTTCCTCAATCCTTAGCTGAATTCCTTGAGTTTCAAATAAGAGCTCCTGCATTTTTTGAGCAAAAGTTAGGTTTCGTAAGCCCAAGAAATCCATTTTGAGCAAGCCATTTCCTTCAACTCCATGCGCATCATACTGGGTAATGAGCATATCCTCACCATACTTAAGAGGAATATAGTCCGTTAGATTTTTATCACTAATCACGACACCAGCAGCGTGGATGGAAGTTTGCCGAGGATATCCTTCTATCTTTTTAGCAATTTCAAAAGCCTTTTGGTACTCAATCTTACCTTGAATCAGTTGTCTAAATCCTAGATTCCCTTCATAGGCACTTGTTAAGGTATCTTTGAAACCAATTTTTTTGGTAATAGCCGTTAATTCATACTCAGGTACACCATAGCGTTTAAAAACATCTCTGACGGCCTGTTTAGCACCAAAGGTTGAGTAGGTGACTATCTGAGCAGCGTGAATACTACCATAACGGTCACGAACATAGCGGATAAATTCAGGACGATAGATATCGGGAATATCAATATCGATATCGGGCATGGTATAACGTTCACGATTTAAAAAGCGTTCAAAGATGAGATTTTTAGCTACAGGGTCGATACCAGTGATATCTAAGGCATAGGCCACTAGACTTCCAACTGCAGATCCACGTCCCATACCCATATAATATCCTTGAGAACGACCGAAACGTAAGAGGTCCCAGACAACCAAGAAATAGTCATCGAATCCCATGTCATGAATCACAGATAGCTCTTCTTCTAAACGAGCCTGATAAACTGAATTTAATAAGCCCTTCAGTTCCAAGCCCTTAATAGCTCTTTCACGCAATTCCTCAACAGCTGGTCTCTCTGGATTGAAGCGAGGAAGCTTGAGACTATTATCAATCTCATAAGTAGTTGCTCCAATCAGTTCAGATAGATTGTCTAAAGCTTTTGGAAATTTTTCTACAAAAAATTGTTCAAGACGGTCAGCAGGTAAAAACAAGCCTTGTTGCGATTGAACATCCACCTCTCGCAAGGTCACATTTTCCTTAATCGCCTTGAGCATTTGAAGTGTTTCTAAATCCTCAGGTTCGAAAGAATTAACACGATAAAGAGGGAGAATTGGTCGAGAAAAATTCGACTGAGCTGTATCTGGATACACTCCGATATAATAATCATGTCCCAAATCTAAGTGAGCTATTTCATGGAAATAGGGAACAATAACACAAACATCTTCTAGATAGGGAGAAAAATCAGTCCATTCCTTTTTACCTGTCATTTTTTGACTCGAAAGCTTCATGAGATTTCGATAACCATGATTTGATAGGGCTAGAAAGCGCAGATTAATCAGTTCTTCCTTATGATGAACGGTCATCTCAAGACCTAATAAGGGCTGGATCCCTTGCTTTTGGCACTCTTTGATAAAATAATAAGCTCCATAGAGATTATCAATATCCATGATTCCAAGTGCTGAGTAACCGTATGCTTTCCCTTGGTCAACATACTTCTGAATGGAAATCATACTCTCCATGAAACTATAAACCGTTTTTGTATCAAGTTGTGCAATCACTCGCTATCACCTCCCTTTTTCTCCTTATATTATACCATTTTAAAAAATAGAAAAACAATTTCTTTCTTCCCTTGTAGAAAAAAGAACCACAGTTAAATTAACCGTGATTCTCACTTATCATTCTATTTCCAAGATAGGATTTGTAGCTGTCAAGTGACTGATCTTGCCACTAACACCGAAATATTCCTCAATTTTAGTATGTAATTCTAGCATTGCTTCCCGAGCTCGTGATGCCTGTTCTTCATTGATAGCTTCAATGACTAAAACAGCATCTTTGGTTTCTTCTGTTAACATGGTTCTTTGGGCTTCACGCCAGTTTAAACACCGACAAACCGCACCTTGTTCATCAAAATAAATCATTTCATCAGCTAAGGCAGGAGCATCACTTTCAGCCCCTAGTGGAAAGAAGGATTCATTCCCTTGAGCTCTCCCAAGACATAAGTCACCAACAATCTTAGCTAAATCCTCTCCCCCACAAGGAACAGCGTAAGAAAGTGAAACACTATTATAGATATCTACCAAAGGATTTATTGGATTAAATTCTCTTCCTTGACTCACACGCTTTAATAAGGCTTCAATAGAAGAACGAGCACCTTTTTTTGTTTTGAATTTTGTGAATGCCTGACGCCATTCTTGAATCACTTCATTCTGAGTGAAATTATCATCTGGTATAAAAGTCCGGGCTTTTTGGGTTCCTTCATCTAGTAAAGCTTTAAAATAGGGATCCTCACTCTCATCAATAGTATTGTTGAGACCTTTTACCACCAATACAGAGATTTGAGCATCTGGAAATAGTTGCCAAAAATCATCTTTTACATGAACTTTCATGACTTTGCCTCCATTCTTTTTCTTTCATTCTACCACAAATTCTAAAAAAGAGTAGCATACAAGCTACTCGATAGGAACTATAATGAATTTTCACGAATCACTTCTACCTTGTATCCATCTGGATCTTTGATAAAGTAATAGTTTGGTTGAGTCCCTGGAAGTCCATTAGGTGCTGTTACTTCATAGCCTTTGTCGCTATGTTCTTTATGAAGAGCCTCAAGATCAGGTGTACTTAGGGCAATGTGAGCAAAACCGTCACCGACAACATAAGGTCCATGATCATAGTTGTAAGTCAACTCCAATTCATAATCATCACCTTCAAGTCCAAGATAAACAATAGTGAAAGCATAGTCTGGAAAGTCTCTACGACGTAATTCTTTAAAACCAAAAGCATCTTGATAAAAAGCGATTGATTTTTCAAGATTTTCTACTCGCAAACAAGTGTGTAGCATTTTAGAAGCCATTTTTTCTCCTTTGTTTAAAAAAGACTGGGACAAACTTGCACCAGTCTTATGAATAATTATTTACCAAGTTTTGCTTTAGCTGCATCTGCAAGAGCTGTGAAAGCTGCTGCATCGTTAACAGCCAAGTCAGCAAGCATTTTACGGTTAACTTCGATCTCAGCCAATTTCAAACCATGCATCAATTGTGAGTATGAAAGTCCGTTCAAACGAGCTGCCGCATTGATACGTGTGATCCACAATTTACGGAAGTCACGTTTCTTTTGACGACGGTCACGGTATGCATAGTAGTAAGAGTTCATTACTTGTTCTTTTGCAGTACGGAACAAGATGTGTTTAGCTCCATAGTAACCTTTTGCTAATTTAAGAATACGTTTACGACGTTTGCGTGATACAACGCCACCTTTAACACGTGCCATGTTTTATTTCCTCCAAATATTTCCTAGAATTGTTTACTTACTGTTAGGCTATTATTTCAAGCGAGTAAGCATTGCTTTGATACGTTTGAAATCTCCTGAATGCACCATAGATGCTTTACGAAGATGACGACGTTGTTTTTTAGTTTTTCCGTGGAAACGGTGAGAAGTGTAAGCACGGAAACGTTTAAGTCCACCAGAACCTGTACGTTTGAAACGTTTAGCTGATGCGCGGTGTGTTTTTTGTTTTGGCATGATTTTTTCTCCTTTATTTAACTTTCTGACAATTATTTTTTGTCAGTTGCTGGCGCCAATTGCATGAACATTTGGCGACCATCCATTTTAGCACGTTGTTCGATGATAGCAATATCTTGTGTTGCTTCAGCAAACTCGGCTAAAACTTTTGCACCAATCTCTTTATGGGTGATCATACGCCCCTTAAAGCGAATGGATACCTTCACTTTGTTCCCTTTTTCAAGGAACTTGCGAGCATTGCGAAGTTTAGTTTCGAAATCTCCCTTGTCGATAACAGGGCTCAAACGAACTTCTTTCACGGTCACAACGCTTTGTTTTTTGCGTTGTTCTTTTTGTTTCTTCTGGTACTCAAATTTGAACTTGCCGTAGTCCATAATTTTTGCAACAGGAGGTTTAGCTTGAGGTTGAATGAGAACCAAGTCCACATTAGCTTCGTCCGCAAGTGCTTGCGCTTCGCTTAGTGGTTTGATACCCAATTGCTCACCTTCAAGACCGATTAAGCGAACTTCGCGTACACGAATTTCATCATTGATGAATAAGTCTTGTTTTGCTATGGTTTTCACCTCTTTTTTTAATTTAGAGAAAAACAAGAGCGGACTTGCTAACGCAAACCCGCACTACATGATTGTATTTCATTTCTGAAATTTGATCCGTAGGGGCCAGACAACGTTAGTCGCAAGGCGAGAAGTTCTCACTTCTGCTTTTCTCAACTTTTATATGATATCAAGTTTTCCCCTACTTGTCAAGATTAAAACTATCTTTTTTTAATTTTTTCTATTTTTGCCGACTTACAATCTATTGATTACGAGAATAATAAATCTCATGTGGCTTCAAACGAGCACTCAGCAGCTCTGATACAGTCACAAAACTATAGCCTTGTCCCTGCAAATACTCAATTACTTTGGGTAGTGAATTAACAGATGTTTGATGAATATCATGCATTAAAATGATAGATCCATTGCTCACTTGGCGCTGAATTACTGTCAAAATCGCAGCTTCATTTTTACTCTTCCAATCCAAACTATCCACATCCCACATAATAAAGCTTAAATCAAGGCTATTGCGAATATCATCTGAGATTGCACCGTATGGCGGACGCATCAATTTAGAACTTTTTCCAAGAACTTTTGTAATAGCGTCTTCGGTATCTGTGAGCTGTTTCTTAGCATCTTCCAGTGACAGTTTCGTTAAAATTGGGTGATTCCAACTATGGTTTCCAACTTCATGACCTTCAGACTGCATACGTTTAAGAATCGACTCATTACCTGCAATATTCTTTCCTTGGACAAAGAAAGTTGCTTTAATCTTGTATTTAGCTAAGATATCCAATGCCTGTGGTGTTGTATTTCCGTCCGGTCCATCATCAAAGGTAAGAGCTACTACTTTTTTATTTTTCTCAGCCTGAGCCTTCTTATAAAGTTCTGCATCCTTTTCAGTTAGATAGGACGATTGGATAACATCAAAGAAGTCTGAAATAGGCAAAGCTATTTCTTCTACATTATTAGTTGCTTTGACTGGATATAACACCAATTGACTATCTTTGTAAGCGAACTTCCAAGATGATAAATCGGTAGCTGAAAAATCGGCTATTACTTGATCAACAAGAGTTTGTTCAAGCTTTTTATCTTGGAGCGTTGACTTGATATTCTCAAGAAATGTTTCTTTGGCTTTGCTAGCATCTGTAAAGAGCTGATCTAAAGTAAACAGGGTCCCATCTTCCTTAAGATAAAGCTGATCTAATGATGTATTTTCTAATTCTACAACAGTAGAATTACTCAAATCATAGACCTGTTTTTTCACAAGATGACTCTCCACACCTTTGATAGCAGAAGAATCTTTCTCAGAGTAGTAAAAGATCAAATCTTCCTTATCTTCTACCTTATCCGTGATATCTTTTACAATGATATCCTGAACAGGGGTAATGACCTTGTCCCCCGTCATAGGATAGTAGGTGATGATTTCTGCCTGCCCTTTACGAAAATGATCTTTCTGACTTCCTTGTGAATAGGAATCATCTTTTTCTTTTTTCAGTGCTTCAATTTTTTGCTCAAAAGCTTGCTTCGTCAAGAATTTATAAGCAATACCTGCTCCTAATGTTAAGATTGTGAAGAATAGAAGCCCCACAATAATCCACAATTTTCTTCTCTTTCTGTCGTTTACTTTATGGCTTGTTCTTTTTTTTGTCATAGTCTTATCATATCAAATCATGCCTATAATTTCAATGATAAATAGGAAAATGTCCATTTTTTAGGAAAAGAAAGGTAAAAGAAAAATCCTAGATCTCCCTAGGACTTTCTTTTGTTTAGAAACGAATAGTTTCTCTTGTTTTTTCATAAGAAGAAACGAAGCGGTTTGTTACACCTGGCTCAGCAACTTCCAAAGCTTGGGAAATCTTTTCGAAAGATGCTTGATAATCAAAGGCATTTTCAAAGATTTCTAAAGATTCGTGGAAGGCTTGTTGAATCCCTTCATCAAATGATCTGTAGCGGTTAGAGTATTGAAGTAATTGTTCAGTCAAGGTAGCATGTTGTACGATGCTGTATGTTTCTGTTTCCAGAATTTCCATATCGTGAGTTGCAATTTCTAAAATACGGTTGACAGACTCAATGTTGACTTGTGACTGTTCTAACTCTGCCAGCAAGTCTTCAGTACTGTGGCTAGCTGCAAAGAACAATTTCAAGAAGCTCTGTGGTATTCCTGGAAGATTTCTCTTTTCCATGTATCGTTTGATCGTGTGGAGGCGATTGACGTAAACATTTGCCTTTTGACGAGCGTTGACATCGTCTTTTTCAATTTGCACCAGACGTTCGCTAACTGAAACTTGATCATCTTCAATTTCTTTTAATGTAGCTTGAACATTTTCTAAACGTTCTTCCAATACAGAATAAGCATCAGAATATTCCTCTTGTTCTGAAGTCAAATCGCTAACTGTAAGTTCTAGGGAATCCAAATCCACTTGAAGACGACGAACATGATTTACATCACTCTCAGCCATCAAGTAGGTCTTGCTCAAACGCTCGATATCTTTCACCAAGACTTGATTGTTGTCTTTTAAGTGGTCAAGATAGGTTGGAAGTGTTAACAACAAGTTTTCAACAACTTTTTGAGAAGCAATCTCTCGTGTGAAAATATTATAGAGAGCATTGATTTCTTCTTGAATCTGAGTGTTTTCATATTCAGCATTGTCCAATTCCAATTTTTTAATATTTTCTTGGTTGTTCTTCAATGCTTCATACAATAACTGCAAACGAGATTCAATGTCAGTTTCTACAAAGTGATAGTTGGCATCAAGCAACTTACGATAGCCAGCCTCTAGATCTTCAAGTTGATCAGGAAGTTCAGTCGTTAGTTTAGTAACAATTGCTGGAATTCTCTCTACGATATGTGTCAAAGCGAGAATATGATTTTCAGCATTATCCAAAATCCCTGCTGCTTCAACTGGATCTCCTGAAGAGTTTAGCGTCACAAATTGAGAAAATTCAGATTGGATGTTCTCCAATTGTTTTTCAATTTCAGGAAGCGCTTGACCATATTTCTCAGAATCTTCTGCGACTGTTTTCTGCAGGCTTTCAAATAAATCTAAAGCATGCAAGACACGACCACTATTTTTGGATTCTTGTTTTTCTAGATCTGCCAAAGCATTTCGAATGGAAGCAATATCTTCTTCGATAAGGGTAATCTGGCTTTCAATTTGATCAATTTTGTGTTGAGCCTTCAAGAAACGAAATGAATTATTGTACCCTTCTGCTTCAAACAGATTATTCTCAATATCCGCAAATGAGTTGAGGGATAGGTCTACCCATTTTTGGTTCCACTCTCTAAATGCAATCTGACTTTGACCAATCAGATGCATATTCTTAACAGCTTCTACTTCATCGTTAACTGGAAGGTTATACAACTCTTCCTTTCTTTCTTCTAATACTGCGAGCCTCTTTTCATTGCGTTTGCGTAACAAAACTGCCACAACATATGCAATAATCAGAAGAGCCGCGATTGCAATCATAGTAATAATCAACAGATTATCAGACATATCAAACTCCTTTTTATACATGAAACAATTGTAATGATTATATCATATTTTTCAAACCATGGGAACTATTTCCCAATTTTTTTAAACGTCAAGCGTACTGTAGACAGCATTTTCTTCGATAAATTCTCGACGTGGTTCTACGCGGTCACCCATGAGCATATCAAAGATTTTATCTGCTTCTGCAGCATCATCAACTGATACACGCGCCATGAGACGATGTTCTGGGTTCATGGTTGTTTCCCAAAGTTGATGGTCATCCATTTCTCCAAGACCTTTATAACGCTGAATAGTTGGTTTTGAACGTCCTTCACTATAGCGAGCTAAGGCTTCCTGTAGACGGATTTCTTGATCTGCTCCAGGTTGGATGTATTCTTTAATTTCACTGCCGACCTTAACACCGTAAATTGGTGGTTGAGCGATATAAACATAACCTGCTTCTAAAACGGGTTTCATATAACGATAAATCAAGGTTAACAAGAGGGTACGGATGTGAGCTCCATCGACATCGGCATCCGTCATGATAACGAGTTTTTGGTAACGTGCCTTGCTGACATCAAATTCAGCACCAAAGCCTGTTCCCATAGCTGTGAAAAGGCTACGGATTTCTTCATTGGCAAGGATTTTATCCATGCTGGCCTTTTCAACGTTGAGGATTTTACCGCGAATCGGTAAAATCGCTTGGAATTCACGGTCACGACCAGACTTTGCAGAACCTCCCGCTGAATCTCCTTCGACGATGAAAAGTTCAGTTTCAGCTGGATTGTTTGAGGAACAATCTGCTAATTTCCCTGGAAGGTTTGAAATCTCTAAACCAGATTTCTTCCGAGTAACCTCACGCGCACGCTTGGCTGCCACACGCGCCTTAGCTGCCAAAATCCCTTTTTCAACAATCCGCTTAGCAATCTGTGGATTTTCCATTAGGAAGTCTGAAAATGCTTCACTAAAGAGGCGATTAGTAATCTTGACAACTTCACTATTTCCAAGTTTAGTTTTCGTTTGTCCTTCAAACTGCGGATTTGGATGTTTCACAGAGATAACGGCAGTCAATCCTTCACGGACATCCTCACCTGTAAGGTTATCTTCGTTATCTTTTAGGAGTTTGTTTTTACGAGCGTAGTCGTTAATGACACGGGTTAAGGCTGTACGGAATCCTTGTTCATGCGTTCCACCCTCATGTGTATGAATGTTATTGGCGAAACTCATGACATTTTCATGGTAGCCAGTTGTGTACTGCATGGCTACTTCAACTGTGATGTCATCCATTTCTCCATCAGTGTAGATTGGCGTATCAAAAATGACATCCTTGTTTTCATTGATATACTCAACGTAACTCGCAATCCCACCTTCGTAGTGGTAGTGTCTTGTTTGTTCAAGTCCCTCACGCTTGTCAGTGATGGAGATTTGAAGGCCACGATTCAGAAAGGCGAGTTCTTGGATTCGCTTGTTTAATTTATCAAAATCAAAAGTTGTTGTTTCTGTAAAAATCTCTGGGTCTGGCGTGAAGTGTACTGTTGTACCTGTTTTATCTGTATCTCCAATCACCTCAAGGTCAGCAACAACATGTCCACGACGGTATTCTTGGTAATGGATTTTTCCATTTTTGTGAACACGAACATCCAACTGAGTTGAGAGGGCATTTACAACCGATGAACCTACACCGTGGAGTCCACCTGAAACCTTGTAACCGCCACCGCCAAATTTACCTCCAGCGTGAAGAACGGTAAAGACAGTTTCAACGGCAGGACGGCCTGTCTTTTCTTGAATATCAACAGGGATACCACGTCCATCATCAACAACCGTAATAGAGTCATCTGGCTCAATAAAGACCTGAATATGACTAGCAAATCCCGCCAAGGCCTCATCGATAGAGTTATCAACGATTTCCCAGACTAGGTGGTGAAGACCTTCTTTTGAAGTCGATCCGATATACATTCCAGGACGCATACGAACGGCTTCCAGACCTTCCAAAACTTGAATCTGACTGGCATCATAATCCTGTGCCTGTTGGTTTTTGATTTCTTCTGTCATTTTTTCCCTTTTTCTTACATTTCTAATACTTGTCTCAATGTCACGATATTTTCAAAGAGATGCGTCGCTAAGCTTGCTGCTTGTCCAGCTTCAATATCGATAGGACGGTCACCAATAACGATACCAGAGCTTATCTTGTACTTATCTCGCAAATAGATCATAGACTCTGGATTTGGTTTTCTCTTAAAGCCAGAGCTAGCTGTTACTACTTCTGTAAAATAGTCAGCAATACCAGTCTTTTCAAGAATATCCAAAACTTGGTCATTGCGATGTGAAACCAAAAAGTTCCGTCCTCCCTGGTCTGAGATTTCCTCCAATAAAGCAGGTACTCCCTCAAACAAGGCAGGATGTTCAAGCTCTCGCGCTTCGTTTTCCTTATATTTTTCTAAAAAATGCTCTATTGTTGGGGCAAATTGGTCAATCGCAAAAGCAGTTGACACTTTCAAGGCATTGTAAACTTTATCATGTTCTTCTTCAATTCCAAATTGAGCTAATGTTTCCACAAAAGCCGCGGTCGAAGTCTCATAATTATCAAGTAAAGTTCCACCTAAATCCCAGATGTAATCGTGATATTTCATACCCTTCATTATAGCATTTTTTTATCAAAAAAGCGACGATTTCCTTCTATTTTAACAGTAAAAAACGAGAAGAATCCCCTAATTGATAGATTCCTCTCGTTTTAGTTAATCTATTCCAAATACATCACGATAGAGCATGGCTTCTCTCAAAGCATTTGCATCTCCACCAAGTTGTTCTACTAAGTTATAAGCAAAGGCAAGGGCAGTTGCTGGACCGCGACTGGTAGTCAACTGACCATCGACAACTACTGTTTCCTTGCGATAGTGACCATCAGCAATTTGCTCTTGGACACCATCATAGCAGGTGAACTCTTTGTCCTTGAGGAGACCGGCTCGATTCAGTACAATTGGTGCTGCACAAATAGCTGCTACTTTTTTACCAACTTGCTCAAATTTTTGAAGTTCAGCAATCAATTGCTCATTATCACGCAAGTGAGCTGAACCTGGCATACCTCCTGGTAAGACAATCATGTCGTACTCAGATAAATCACCATCAAACACACGATCTGCTTGTACTTGGATGTCATGTGATCCCGTCACTCGGGCTTCAAAACCAACCATATGACAAGCAATATTGGCACGACGTAATACGTCCACCACTGTTAGGGCTTCGATTTCTTCAAAGCCATCTGCTAAGATAACTGCTACTTTAGCCATGATTTACTCCTTATTTAACTTTTTTCAAAACAACTTTCTTCCGTTTAAATCTTGTCTTACCGCTCTTTTCTTCGGCTAGATGCGTTTGATAACTCATCGATAGAAGCAAACCAACACCAATTAGATTACTGATAATGGCTGAGCCCCCTTGGGAAATAAATGGCAGAGGAATCCCTGTCAGTGGCAGCAGACCTGTCACCGCACCGATATTTTCAAAGATATGGAACAAGAGCATCATAATGAAGCCAGTTGAAATGTAGGTATAAAATTGATTATTGGACTTGAGAGTGATTTTTAGCATTCGATAGATAAGTAGAAGATAAAGTGTAATTACGAGGACAGAGCCGATAAAACCAAAATCTTCTGCAATGACTGTAAAAATCATATCACTCTCACGAACGGGAATGAGGAGATTGGATACATTAAAGCCTTGACCAAACAAGCCTCCACTACCGATGGCGATTTGCCCTTGCGCTTGTTGATAGGTGGTCGTTTGTGCATAATCAAAGGGATTGAGCCAAGCAAGGATACGGTTGATCTGATAGGTTGGCATCCCGATTTGATGTATGAAAGCACGCCCATCTTTTGTGATGAAAATTGCTAAAAATCCTGCAATTCCCGATACAGCTGTTACAAAAATTGGAATGATGATTTTCCATGATACCCCAGAAAGCAAGACCAGTCCCGCAAAGATTGCGACAAAGACCAAGGCTGTTCCTAAGTCACTCTGCAGGGCCAGTAAACCTAAAACTGGTAGCGTGAAGATAATCATCCACAGTATCAAGAGGAAGTCTAAAGGAATCGTTCGTTCACTTTCCTTGTGTTTCTGTGTGAATTGAACAATGACCCGAGCCAAGATCAAAATATAGGAAATTTTCATGAATTCGGAAGGTTGGAAAAGCGTCACTCCACCGATTGATACCCAGTTTTTTGCTCCCGTTGCTGCGACCAAACTAGGGTTATAGAAAACCAAGGGTAAGACCATGAGGACTAGACCTAGGGCATAAAGATAGGGAGTCGCCTGCCATAAAAATTTTGTATTAAAGAACATGACTACAAAGCTGATAAAAATTCCCAATACGATCCAAGCTAGTTGCTGACCGAGAATAGGCCAGATATTATGTGGATAGTCATGGCTGACAGCAATGTAAATAGCTACCACTCCAATCACCAGCAAACAGAATACTGGTAGAATCAAACTATAATCGACTCGAGAGTCGAGAGAACGTTTCATAAAGGTCTCCTTCATTCTTTCAGATGTTTATTTTATTTTTTGTGTAAAAATTCTTGAACTTTTGAGAATATTTGCTCTTTGCCAACTTCTCTGACTCGACTAGTCTGTGACAAGGCCTTGCCAATCTGCTTTCCATATCGCTTGCTTGTCATTCGGCTATCCAAGATAAGGACAGAGGAGCGTTGCCCTAGACGACGCATGGTTCTACCTATCGCTTGTTTGAGGCGAATAATAGCCATTGGCAGTTGATAGTCGTAGAAAGGATTTTTCCCTTCAAGACGCAGTTCCTGATTCATTTTTTTCGTAAAGGGATCTTCTGGATTTTGGAAGGGCAAGCGTGTCACCACTTCAATCACTCGAGGGTGAGTCGCAAAATCAACTCCCTCCCAAAAACTTCCTGTCCCTAGCAAGAGTTGAGAGTCTCCTCTTTCAAATCGTTTCTTGAGTTGAGCAGGATCCCCGTTCTTATACTGGGCTAAATGAGAAAGAGATAAAGAATCTGATACCTGCAACAAAAGGTCTTTTGAAGTGAATAAAACAAGCATGGGTTCTTCAAGATAAGACAAATCTTCCAGCACTTCTACAAGAGCCTGGGCATAGTCTTCTTGAGAGGTTTCAGTCACCAATGGAAAATCCTTGACAACCAAAATTTCTTGATTTTCTTGAAAATTCTCATCCAGTCTGGCAAAGGCTGCATGCGGGAATCCCATTAGTTCTGGCAAAGATACTCTGCTACTAATTTCCAAGGTTGCAGAGACAGCTAAGAGTTGACAACTCTCTGGAAAAATCTCAGAAAAGAGCAGACGTTGATTGCGACTGGAAGAAATGACAACCTTCTTGCTAGACAAGTCTGAGGCTGATAGCCAAAATTCTCCATCAGTGCAGAAAAATCGCTGACAATCCCGGAAAACTTGAACTTCTAACTCTGAGAAATCCTGTTGGAGTTGTGCCATTGTTGTCGCTGGGCACATTCTTCGTTTGCCAGATAGGAACTGGTCCATCAAATGACAAAGCTCAAAGCGAATACTCTCCATCAAGCGTCTCTGAAGCGTCCCTTCTTCTCGAACTAGAGCTTGATCTAGCTGGTCTACTATGTCGTTTAAAACGAAACTCTTTTGTAAAAGACTTTCCAATGTTAGTAAGATCTTCTGGGCCTCATCCAAAATCAAGAGACGGCCCTCTAGTAGACTGGGATCATCCTCAAGTCGGGTAACGAGATAAGCATGATTTGTCACAAGTAGCTGGCAAGAGCGAGCTTTTTTCTGCCCCCGTCTCCAAAAATCCTCTAACCAAAAGAGAGAAGCTTTGGGAAGATTCCCATCATGTACCAAGTTTGGTAAAAACTGCTGGTAGCGATAAAGTTGTCCAATCTCATCCAAATCTCCAGTTTCTGTTTCGGTCAACCAAACTAGAAGTTGCATCTTAAAACGTGTGTACAAGCGATTGGATTCGTCTTCCTCTAGCGCTGCATGAAAGGCATCTAGTTTTAGATAATTCTGTGGTCCTTTAAGATTATGAATCGAAAGGTGAAAGACCTCTTCCAATCTACGAGCCTCTTCTTGCATGACTTGATTTTGTAGAACTTTAGTAGGAACACTGAGGAGAATTCCTTTTTCGTTTTCTAGTGATAAAGCGGGTAACAAATAGCCGTAGGTTTTCCCAATTCCAGTCTGAGCTTGCACAAAAGCAATTTTCTCATTCTGTAGAAAATCTTGAACCTTTTGAGAAAAGCTAGCTTGTGGAGCTCTATCTTCCAAATTCAACAAGGCAATATTGGTTTGGAAATCTTTAGATAGTTTACGTGGAGAAAGGGCTGGCTTTTCTTTTCTTAAAAATAAACCTTGCACCTCTACCAAGTCATGTTCAACTAGGATGGACTGCTTCTGATAAACTTCCTCGATGACCAGATAAGACTCATATAATAAACCATCTGACAAACTTAACAAGCGCTCCAATAAGCCTTTTGGCAGTCCAAACATCTTTTGTCGCATACAGAGAAAGAGCTCTGCTGTGGCTTGGGCATCTGATAGGGCAGTATGGGCTTTTTCTAGTGAAATTCCCAACTCTTGACAGAGAATCCCCAGATTGTATTTTTCAAGTTGAGGATAAAATACCTGAGCCAACTCGACTGTATCGATACGGGGAGTGCGCAATTCATAGCCTTCGAAAAAGAGGAATTCCGCCAACAAATTAGCATCGAACTGGACATTGTGCGCAACAAAAACACCGTCCTTGACCAAGTCAAAAATTTTTCCAGCAACCTGAGAAAACTCTGGTGCCTCTGCCAGTCGCTGATCGGTCAAGCCCGTTAATTCTTTGATATGAGAATCCAAGAGTTCGTGGGGATTGACATCCGTTGCAAATTGGTCAACAATCTCGCCATTTTCAATGACCACGATTCCCACTTGGATAATTTTTGCCTTGCTTCCGGTACTGGTCGCCTCTAAATCTACGACCACATACCGATCATTTCTAAAATTCATCATTAAAAATTATATCAAAATTTACACAATTTGACATCCATGAACTTTGTTAGAAGTGGCAAGTTTCTTGCAAGTTTTTCTAAAAAATGATTGAATAGAAATGTAGAAAAGGAGGGACATCATGAACCCATTAGATTTGTTTAATCAAGTAAAAGAACTCATTGAGAACAAAGATTTTTCTGCAGCAAAAACATTTGTTGAAGAAAATAAAGATCAACTCGGTGAGTACCTAAGCCAAGCACAAGATTTGGTTTCAGGATCAGAAGGACTTGACGGTCTTGTAGACAAGGTCAAAGGCCTCTTCTAATTATCAAAAGACACCTGAAAAAATCAGGTGTCTTTTTGTATTTTCTTCATGAATGCTGGGATATGTTGACTAATCGTGGTTGGCAGAACTACAAAGTTGTCCTCAGCCAATTCTTGAGCAATTGCTGAATGTAGATAGGTCGCTACCGTCACTCTTTCATAGAGACTAACTTGTGGGAATTGACCAGCAAAACCAGCAATCATCCCAGCTAAGGTATCTCCCATTCCTCCAGTCGCCTGATAGGGACCTCCAACACTCAACTGATAACAATCAGTTTGACCAGCTTGCCAAATTCGAGTCGCAGGACCTTTTTGAACTAGAATCGTTCCTGAAGGAAATCTCTTCAAGGCCTCCCCTGTTTCCTCAGTTCCTTGGGAAGTCAAATCTAAGCCTGACAAGACTTGCCATTCCCTTTGGTGAGGCGTTAAAACAAGCTGAGCCTTAGGAAATTTCATTTCAACCTTCGCTAAAATAGATAGGGCACCACCATCCAGTATGAGGGTCTGATCTTGATTTGAATGATGAAAGACTGTTTGGAGAAGCTCTTCTCCACACTCATCATCCACTAGTCCAGGTCCGACCAAGACAATATTAGCTTTCTGCAACTGTTGCTCCAGCAATTGCTTATCACCAAGGTCAAAAGCCATAGTCTCCGGCAGATGGCTATGCAGAGCTGGAATATTCTCTTTATCCGTTGCTATTGTCACCAAGCCTGCGCCACTTCTAACCGCCCCTAAAGCAGCCATAATAATCGCTCCCCCATAGGGATACGTTCCTCCGATCAAGAGAAGACGACCGTAGTCTCCTTTATGACTAGAACGAGGACGATCGATGATTACTTTTTTCAGTAGAGCTTGATCAATCTCTTTCATACACTACTCCTTCAACTTATCCTTACCATGTAGTACTTGATTAACCTTGGTATTCCAAGCCTGTAACCCTTCTCCCTCATAGTCTAGGTAAATCACTCTATCTTGTAATTGACAAGGAATCAAATCTTCAAAACAAGCCTTATCTTTTGAAGGAATAACACACAAATGAAGAAAGGTATCCAAATCTAACCTATCTCTTACCTTCGCAACATGATAGCCATCAAAGATATAACCTGGTGCTTGAATTAATTCTTCATACAGAAAATAAAAACTAACGCCAGGAATGAACTTTTCTTGCAATTCCTCCTCAGACGGTGCCCGTCCTAACAAACGCTCCATAGCGAGTCGGTAACCCGAAGTCGTATTAGACCATCCAAACATGATATAGTCAAAATAGTCTGCTGGATCAGAAGCTGCATTACGACTATCTGTAACTAGTTCAGCCCCACTTTTACCAAATACTTTTACCGCCGACATGAGTTTTCCAGTCTGAAAAATAGCCTGAGCCACTTCAACTGTACAAGTATGACTACAATAATTTGAAGTAACCAACTTCCTCTGAATATCATAAGTAGAAGCTACAAGGCGATGACTTGGTCTGTAGGGAGGAAAAAAGCTATGCTCTTGCAAGTAATCATGAATTTGTTTATTTAATTCGAGATCCTCACATTCCACAATGGTCTGACGATGATGGTCCTGTTCATAAGCAATAAACTTTGCTAGCTTCTCCAATTCCCATTCTTGAATCTGAGGATAGTTTTCAAGAGCAAATTGATAGATTCCATCCCACTGGAGACTATAATCTGCATTACAAACTTTTACAATCATCTAATCACCTCTACTTCATTATACTACAAAGTAGATAAAAAGAAGCTTCAATTGACAGAACCGTCTTTACAATAGACAAAAAAAGGTAGAAATATTGCTATTCAACCTTTTGGTTTAACTGCCACTCTGATGATTCATTTTAGCAACCTATAAACCTAGTTTTTTTCCAAGCTACGCAATGCAGCCTGATAAGTCTGCTCCATCAGCATAGTAATGGTCATAGGTCCTACTCCACCAGGTACGGGGGTGATATGACTAGCAATTGGTGCAACAGCATCATAGTCAACATCGCCACAGAGCTTGCCATTTTCATCTCGGTTCATCCCCACATCAATGACAACTGCTCCAGGTTTGACAAAGTCAGCAGTCACAAACTTAGCACGACCAATTGCTACTACTAGAATATCTGCTTTAGAAGCTACTTGGGCTAGATTGTGGGTGCGAGAGTGGGTCAAGGTTACAGTTGCATTCTTAGCCAACAGTAACTGGGCCATGGGTTTCCCAACAATATTGGAACGACCAATAACGACAGCATTTTTGCCTTCTAAGTCAATCCCATACTCATGAAACATTTCCATAATACCAGCAGGAGTTGAAGGAATCATAACTGGGTGACCAGACCAAAGGCGTCCCATATTAAGCGGATGAAAACCATCCACATCCTTTTCTGGATCAATGGCTAGTAGAACAGCCTCTTCATCGATGTGTTTTGGTAATGGTAACTGCACCAAAATCCCATGCCAAGCTGGATCTTGATTGTATTTGGCAATCAAATCCAACAATTCCTCTTGGGTAATTGTTTCAGGAACTCGCACAACTTCACTCTGGAATCCTGCTGCAATAGCTGAACGTTCCTTGTTACGAACGTAAACTTGGCTGGCTGGATTTTCTCCGACTAAAATAACGACCAAACCAGGCACCAAGCCTGTCTCTTCTTTCAATTTCGCAGTCTTTTCAGCCAATTGTCCCTGTAACTTGGCCGCCAAGGCCTTCCCATCAATCATCTGTGTCATGTGTTTTCTCTTTTCTAACAAATATCTTCTATTATATCAAAAATATACTTGTCCCTCTAACACTTCTTACCTAAGAGATCTTATAGTCTGAAACTATAAGAAAAAGCCCTTATCGAGCTTTTCTAGATTACGATATTCTTACAAAACCTTACTCAAGAAATCCTTGGTTCTTTGTTCTTGGGTTTGTTCAAAGACTTGCTCTGGAGTTCCGTCTTCGACAACAACACCGTCAGCCATAAAGATGACACGGTCTGCTACCTCACGCGCAAAGCCCATCTCATGCGTTACGATGACCATGGTCATTCCTGACTTAGCAAGTTCTTGCATAACTGCTAGTACTTCCCCTACCATTTCTGGGTCTAGGGCAGAAGTCGGTTCATCAAAGAGTAGGACATCTGGTTCCATGGCAAGACCACGAGCGATAGCAATACGTTGTTGCTGTCCACCAGACAAACTTTGTGGATAAGCATCTGCCTTATCTGGTAAACCAACCTTTTCCAAAAGCTCATGGGCTCTCTTCTCAGCAACTTCCTTACTTTCGCCTTTTGTCTTAATAGGAGAAAGCGTGATGTTTTCCATTACTGTCATATTTGGAAAGAGATTGAACTGTTGGAATACCATTCCCATCTTTTCACGCATGGCAAAGAGGTCATTTTTCTTATCCGTAATATCCACTCCTTCAAAGATGACCTTGCCTTTTGTCGCTTCTTCGAGGAGATTCATGGAGCGAAGGAGGGTTGACTTCCCGCTACCTGACGGTCCGATAATCACCACAACTTCTCCCTTTTTAATCTCCAGATCAATTCCTTTTAAAACTTCATTTTTCCCAAAATTTTTATGAAGGTTTTCAATTTTTATAAGCGTTTCAGTCATTATTTTTTCTCTCCTTGTCCCATACGATTTTCAAAAGCTTTCAAGGCTAGTGTCAAGACAGAGGTCATAATCAAGTAGTAAAAGGCCGCAAATAAGAGTGGAGTTAAAGGTAGGTAGGTGGTTGTTGACACCGTAGTAGCTCCATTCCACAATTCCATGACACCGATTGCTGACAAGAGTGAACTATCCTTGATAATGGTAATAAACTCATTCCCCAAGGCTGGCAAGATATTCTTGATAGCCTGTGGCAAGATGACATAGCGCATAGCATTTTTAGGACGAATCCCTAGAGAGTAAGCCGCCTCTAATTGCCCTTTAGGTACTGCATTGATACCAGCACGAACTGTTTCTGATACATAGGCACCACTATTCATAGAGATAATGATAATCCCTGGAATCAAACGTGAAAAATCAACTCCCAAAACTCCAATCTGAATTGTCGGAGCATTGATGTGCATAAGGGCGAAAGCAATCATGATCTGTACCATCATAGGTGTTCCACGGAAAATCCAAATATAAACATTGGCAAGCCAAGCTAAGGGCTTCATTTTAGAACGTTGAGCAAAAGCCAAGACTATCCCTAAAATTGTTCCCAAAAAGACAACCAAAACAGAAATCAAGACCGTTACGAGAGCACCATAATTAAAATATGGCAGATATTTAGGTAAAAAAGAAAAATTCATAGATACACTACTTTCTAACTTAAAACTTGTATAAGGATAACATATTTTGCATAAAAATGCAACTTCTTTTCCTGATATTTTCAATAAAATTTCAAAGAAAACAGAAATAGCGAGAAATCTTAGTTTTTCCTAGTCAAGTAGATACTCTTTATGGTAAAATAGTAACGATAAGAAATGGAGGAGAATCAAAATGGAATCACATTTGGTTAGAATCATCAACCGCCTAGAAGCAATGACAAAAGATGGTGGTAACTTAAAACGTAACTTTGAGCGCGAGGGAGTTGTTGTAGCTGAAGTTGCTTTTAACCATGATGAAGAAAATGGCCCAATCTTTACTCTTCGTGATGTTGAAGCTCGTGAAACATATACTTTTGATAGCATCGACTTGATTGCGATGGAAATCTACGAACTTCTATACTAATGATAGATATACAGAGGCTAATAAAAAGATCCCGACCTCACTTTTTATTAGCAATCAAACTTTGACGCGGTAGCTGATTGGACTTTTCGTTCGTCTTTTAGACTCCCAAAACTCCTAATCATCTTCGCGGGGCTGGGACTACGAAATCGAGACTTTGTCTATCGATTTCTGTCCCACCGCCTTTCACCAACGAGAATCCTTTTTGTATGACAAATAGGATTTTTTTCTTACTATCAAGATTTTCTCATGATTAGCGCTCTACTATTTATAGTGCTAGTATCCAATCTTTTTACTTGAATTGCCCAATAATCATGATATAATTAAATTATATACTTGTTTGACTATTTTTGACCTTTTAGATTTAGTCAAAACTAAGAAAGAAATGAGGTGGCGGTATGCTCTGTCAAAACTGTAAAATCAATGACTCAACAATTCATCTTTATACCAATCTCAATGGACAACAAAAGCAAATCGATCTTTGCCAAAATTGCTACAAAATTATCAAAACAGATCCTAACAATAGCTTATTCAAGGGCATTACAGATTTAAACAACCGTGATTTTGATCCCTTTGGAGACTTCTTTAACGATCTCAACAACTTTAGACCTTCTTCTAATAACAACAATATCCCCCCAACCCAGTCAGGGGGTGGATACGGTGGAAATGGTGGCTATGGTGTCCAAAATCGTGGTCCTGCCCAAACCCCACCACCAATCCAGGAAAAAGGACTCTTGGATGAATATGGTATCAATGTCACTGAGATTGCCCGTCGTGGAAATATTGACCCTGTAATTGGCCGTGACGAAGAGATTATCCGTGTCATTGAAATCCTCAACCGCAGAACTAAAAACAATCCTGTTCTTATCGGTGAACCTGGTGTTGGTAAGACAGCTGTTGTCGAAGGTTTAGCTCAGAAAATTGTTGACGGTGATGTTCCCCATAAGCTTCAAGGTAAAGAAGTCATCCGCTTAGATGTCGTTAGCCTTGTTCAAGGAACAGGTATCCGAGGTCAGTTTGAAGAGCGCATGCAAAAACTCATGGAAGAAATTCGTGAGCGCGAGGATGTTATTCTCTTCATTGACGAAATTCATGAAATTGTCGGTGCTGGTTCAGCAGGAGAAGGGAATATGGATGCAGGAAATATCCTAAAACCAGCTCTTGCTCGTGGCGAACTCCAACTTGTTGGTGCTACTACCCTCAATGAATATCGCATCATCGAAAAAGATGCTGCCCTTGAACGTCGTATGCAACCTGTTAAAGTTGATGAACCAACCGTTGAAGAAACCATTATTATCCTGAAAGGTATCCAAAAGAAATACGAAGATTACCATCATGTTCACTATACTGATGGGGCTATCGAAGCTGCCGCTACCCTTTCTAACCGCTACATCCAAGATCGTTTCTTGCCAGACAAGGCTATTGACCTTCTAGATGAAGCTGGTTCAAAAATGAACTTAACCTTGAACTTTGTAGATCCTAAGGTCATCGACCAACGCTTAATCGAAGCAGAAAATCTCAAGGCACAAGCAACCCGCGATGAAGATTTTGAAAAAGCAGCCTACTTCCGTGACCAGATTGCCAAATATAAGGAAATGCAAAAGACCAAGGTAACGGATCAGGATACTCCAATCATCAGCGAAAAGACAATCGAACACATCATCGAGCAAAAGACTAATATTCCAGTTGGTGATTTGAAAGAAAAAGAACAGTCTCAACTTATCAATCTAGCAGATGACCTCAAGGCTCATGTTATTGGCCAAGACGACGCTGTAGATAAGATTGCTAAGGCTATCCGTCGTAACCGTGTCGGACTCGGTACTCCAAACCGTCCAATTGGTAGCTTCCTCTTTGTTGGTCCTACCGGTGTCGGTAAGACAGAACTTTCTAAACAACTGGCCATCGAACTCTTTGGTTCTGCTGATAGCATGATTCGCTTTGATATGAGTGAATACATGGAAAAACACAGCGTTGCTAAACTCGTTGGTGCCCCTCCGGGATACGTAGGCTATGATGAAGCTGGACAATTGACTGAAAAAGTTCGTCGTAACCCCTACTCACTGATCCTCCTAGATGAGGTTGAAAAAGCCCATCCAGATGTCATGCATATGTTCCTTCAGGTCTTAGATGACGGGCGCTTAACGGACGGCCAAGGGCGTACTGTCAGCTTTAAAGACGCTATCATTATTATGACCTCAAATGCAGGTACAGGTAAGGCAGAAGCTAGTGTTGGATTTGGTGCTGCTAGAGAAGGCCGTACTAACTCTGTCCTTGGGGAATTAGGCAACTTCTTTAGTCCAGAATTTATGAACCGTTTTGATGGCATTATCGAATTCAAGGCTCTCAGCAAGGAAAATCTCCTTCAAATCGTTGACCTCATGTTAGATGATGTCAATAAACGACTCTCAAGTAATAACATCCATTTGGATGTAACAGATAAGGTTAAGGAGAAACTCGTAGACCTTGGCTACGATCCAAAAATGGGAGCTCGCCCACTCCGTCGTACAATCCAAGATTATATCGAAGATGCGATTACAGACTACTACCTTGAAAATCCAAGCGAGAAAAACCTCAAAGCCGTCATGACTAGCAATGGTAAAATCATGATTAAATCAAAAAATAAATTGGAAACAGTTAACTCAAATGACTAATTCCACATACTAAAAGAATGTTCTTACTTGACAGTAAGAGCATTCTTTACTATTATAGTAAGAAAGCGCACACATAAAGGAGAAATTTATGACAAATCCAACCTTTGGAGAAAAAAAAGAGGGTGTAACCTACAAAACTAGATATGGTGTTTATGCAGTCATCCCTGACTCAGCACATGAAAAGATTATCCTCGTTCAAGCTCCAAATGGTGCATGGTTCTTGCCTGGTGGCGAGATTGAAGCAGGCGAAGATCATTTTGAAGCTCTCAAACGAGAACTGATTGAAGAATTAGGTTTTACAGCTGAGATTGGTACTTATTATGGACAAGCAGATGAGTATTTCTATTCCAGCCATCGCGATACCTACTACTACAATCCAGCCTATCTCTATGAAGCTACTTCTTATCAAGAAATCCAAAAACCTTTGGAGGACTTCAATCACCTAGCTTGGTTCCCAATTGATGAAGCTATTTCAAACTTAAAACGTGGCAGTCATAAATGGGCAATTGAAGCTTGGAAAAAACAGCATCAAGTTTAAATTAACTTTTCCAATTTTTCCAAAAAGTGCTATAATAGACATAGAAACACAGGAGGAAAGCCTATGAAGCTCATCAACACTACTAATTCTCACTCAAACCTTGTTAAAAGCCAACTAGAGAGTACCGACGCTACACTCGTAGAAGTCTACTCTGCAGGCAACACTGATGTTATCTTTACTCAGGCACCGCTTCATTATGAAATCCTCATTTCCAATAAACATCGTGCTATCCGCGAACAAGAAATTGAAAAAATCCAAGAATTTTTCTTGAATCGTAAGATCGACAAGCAAAATATCGATGAAGCTAATATCAAGACCCTCTACTCTGAAAAATTGATTGAAATCTCAATCCCAACAAAATAAAACTTAGCAATAATTGGACTACACTCTAAAAATTCTAACTTTTTAGAGTGTTCTTTGTCTGTCTGATCCGATATTCTAGAATCAGATTCAGTGTTACAGAGAGAGTTTTCTAACAATCTTTCAACTTACTAAGTTTGGCAATATTTTTGTAAAAACTCGGTTATTATAATTTACTAACAATAAAAAAGGAGCTCATAAATGGAGAACATAGTATACAGAAAAGCCAGGCTAGACGAATACCAAAAAATTGGAAAAGTAATAGCCGATAGCTTCTTTGACTATCCATTCTTAACTCTAATCATAGATGATCTCAAGAAACCTGAAAACTATCCTGCTTTTTTAGAACTCTTGGAAAGTCTCCTGACTCGCCTCTATATCAAAGAAGAGACCTGCTTAGTAGCTGAACAAGACGGAGAAATCCTAGCTGTCGCCTTATTACAACAAAATGATTTTTCCATCCTATCTTACTTGCTAAATGGTGTCATAAAACTATTTCGCTACATTAGCCCACGAAATTTTTTGAAGTATCTTGATCTAGTAGACCGTTCCGAAGAACATTTGAAAAAATCGAATAGCTTTGACTGGTATTTGATGCTCCTTGCAGTCAATTCATCCGTTAAAGGACAAGGTGTGGGCAGTGCTTTTCTTAGAGACGCAGTTGAGCCTTATGTCAAATCCAAGGGCTGCAAGCGCTTAGGGCTCATTACCAGTACAGAAAAAAATGTTCCATTCTATAAAAAGAATGATTATGTATTGCTAGATTTTATGGAGTTAGAGTACGGGACTAAGTCCATTGGTAACTGGGCTTTTTTGGGCTCTTTGTCAACTGTAGTGGGTTGA
>NZ_KV807773.1:0-18163 GCF_001812125.1 Streptococcus sp. HMSC071D03 | reverse complement strand
GGAGATTTCCTCACTACTAATCTTAGTATGTTTTTTGTTATACTCATTTTATCAATAGAAATGGAGTCAAATAAAATGATTGAACAGATTTATGAACAATATCTTGATTTTTATGATGTTATTGAAAAGGAATATAGTTATTTAGTAGATAATGATTTAGAATGGGAAGTTTTTCATCTTCGATTTTTACTCTATTATTTAGTTCGGTACAAGTTTGATATTATGAATCCTTTATTTTCTTACCACTATAGAGCTTGCTACCGTTTGTATATTGAACAGTTATTGATGTCAAATGATTATGTTGTAGGATAATCTGTAATTACTGTTATTTCCGAACAATTTTATACTTTTATATTGTCATGATAAAAATTTACAATATTTTTTTAATATTAATTTTCTAATTTTCTTTAATTCCCTAATGTTTCTGGTCTTTGGTCTTGAAAAAATTGAGAATCTTTATTATAATAAATTGTAAGATATAATTGCAGGTGAGATTCCTGCCATGTATGTGAGAAAGGAAGAGCCTAAGGGCTCAGACAAGATTATGACTTCAGTTGTTGTTGTAGGTACCCAGTGGGGTGATGAAGGTAAAGGGAAGATTACAGACTTCCTTTCAGCTAATGCAGAAGTGATTGCACGTTACCAAGGTGGCGATAATGCTGGTCACACAATTGTGATCGATGGAAAGAAATTTAAGTTGCACTTGATTCCTTCTGGAATTTTCTTCCCTGAAAAAATTTCTGTCATTGGGAATGGGATGGTTGTAAATCCTAAGTCACTTGTGAAAGAGTTGAGCTATCTTCATGATGAAGGTGTTACAACAGATAATCTACGTATTTCTGATCGTGCGCATGTTATTTTGCCGTACCACATCGAGTTAGACCGTTTGCAAGAAGAAGCTAAGGGTGAAAATAAAATTGGTACTACTATCAAGGGTATCGGACCAGCTTATATGGATAAGGCTGCTCGTGTTGGAATCCGTATCGCAGATCTTTTGGATAAAGAGATTTTCCGTGAACGTTTAGAACGCAATCTTGCTGAGAAAAATCGTCAATTTGTAAAATTGTATGATAGCGAACCTATTTCATTTGATGATATTTTTGAAGAATATTATGAGTATGGCCAACAAATCAAGCAATATGTAACAGATACTTCTGTTATCTTGAATGATGCACTTGATAATGGCAAACGTGTTCTTTTTGAAGGTGCACAAGGGGTCATGTTAGATATTGATCAAGGAACTTATCCGTTTGTTACTTCTTCAAACCCTGTTGCTGGTGGTGTGACAATTGGTTCTGGTGTTGGTCCAAGCAAGATTGACAAGGTTGTAGGTGTATGTAAAGCTTATACAAGTCGTGTTGGTGATGGTCCATTCCCAACTGAATTGTTTGATGAAGTGGGAGAACGCATTCGTGAAGTAGGTCATGAGTATGGTACTACAACAGGTCGTCCACGTCGTGTAGGTTGGTTTGACTCAGTTGTGATGCGTCATAGTCGCCGTGTTTCTGGCATTACAAATTTATCTTTGAACTCTATCGATGTTTTGAGTGGTTTGGATACAGTTAAAATCTGTGTTGCTTATGATCTTGACGGTCAACGCATTGACTACTATCCAGCTAGTCTTGAACAATTGAAACGTTGTAAACCTATTTATGAAGAATTACCAGGTTGGTCAGAAGATATCACTGGAGTACGTACTTTGGAAGATCTTCCTGAAAATGCACGTAACTATGTTCGTCGTGTTAGCGAATTGGTTGGCGTTCGTATCTCTACTTTCTCAGTGGGTCCTGGTCGTGAACAAACAAATATTTTAGAAAGTGTTTGGTCATAAGAGATTTTTTAAGATTTGTTTAAGATAGTTCAGCTATACTATAGACAGTTACAAGAAGACCTCCTAACTTGTTGTAACAAATATCCTAAACTTTTCTTTTTCATAATAATCTCCCTATAAAGTCACCGCATTCGGTGGCTTTTTTTATGTAGTGAAACATGGTATAATGATAAAATTGATGATAGTCAGTGAAAATTAAAGAGTAAATTAGTTATGAATCGATAAAAATATTATTTTGAAGTTGCAGATGTTAGTATTACATTAATGCTAAGGGAATTCTGATATATTTGGAAGAGATTTTAAAAGATAATAAGCAGGAAAAGAGAGAAGCTATGGATTATACAGTTGAAGAAAAAGAAGCATTTATGAGAGAGGCCTTGAAGGAGGCAGAGATTGCTTTAGAGCATGATGAAATCCCAATAGGTTGCGTAATTATAAAGGATGGAGAAATCATTGGTCGGGGCCACAATGCCCGCGAGGAGTTGCAACGTGCGGTTATGCATGCTGAGATTATGGCCATCGAGAATGCGAATCTGAGGGAAGAGAGCTGGCGTTTGTTGGATTGCACACTTTTTGTGACTATTGAGCCTTGTGTGATGTGCAGCGGGGCGATTGGGCTTGCTCGTATCCCTAAGGTAGTTTATGGGGCTAAAAATCAGAAATTTGGTGCAGCTGGAAGTCTGTATGATATCTTGACAGACGAGCGTCTTAATCATCGTGTGGATGTTGAGACGGGGATTTTAGAGAGTGAATGTGCAGGTATTATGCAGGAATTTTTTAGAAATCGACGGAAAAAATAATTTCTCTTTTAAAATCTTTGGGAATGTGGTATAATAACTAATGGAGCAACAGTTCTGCGTGAAGCGGGTCAGGGGAGGAATCCAGCAGCCCTAAGCGAAGTGAATTGTGTGCTCTTTTTTTGTGCTTTAAAGAAAATAGTTTAAGTGTGGCTAAATAGGAATGAGTTTGTTAATAAAAGGGAAAATAAGGGACATTTGAAATATCTTTAAATTTTTTTGTATGATTTTATTGTTTGCTTTTTGATAGGACACTTTTCTTTATTTTATATAGAAGATTTTTCGTGCTTTTTTCGAATAAATAAGATAAAATAGCCTAGAATAAAAGATTAAAAAGAGGGAAATATGAAAATTCGTGGTTTTGAATTAGTTTCTAGTTTTACAGATGAGAGTTTGCTACCCAAGCGTGAGACAGCACATGCAGCTGGTTACGACTTAAAGGTTGCTGTGCGCACAGTTATTGCTCCAGGAGAGATTGTCCTTGTTCCAACAGGGGTTAAGGCCTATATGCAACCGACAGAAGTGCTTTATCTCTATGATCGTTCTTCAAACCCTCGTAAGAAGGGCTTGGTTTTGATTAACTCTGTGGGTGTCATTGATGGAGATTATTATGGTAACCCAGGAAATGAAGGACATATCTTTGCACAGATGAAAAACATTACCGATCAGGAAGTTGTTCTTGAAGTTGGGGAACGTGTGGTTCAGGCTGTCTTTGCTCCATTTTTGATTGCGGATGGCGATGCGGCAGATGGCGTGCGGACTGGTGGATTTGGATCAACTGGGCACTAAGATGAAGATTATCTTTGTACGTCATGGGGAGCCAGATTATAGTATGCTTGATAAACTTGAAAATCCGCAACTCTATAGTGGTTTTGGTCGTGATTTAGCACCATTGACAGGAAAAGGTTGCAGTCTGGCAAAAGAAGCTGCTAAAACTGCATGTTTTGGAAAGGCAGAGATTATTATTTCATCGTCTGTGACGAGGGCTTTAGAAACAGCACATTATATAGCAGTTGAAACAGGATTGGACTTATTTGTGGAACCGTTTTCATGAGTGGCGTCCAGACTTAGATGGCACTAACTCTGATTTAACTAGTGTATTGGTAGCTCATGAATATTATCTAAAACATCAAGGAGGTTTATCTGAAGATTCTCCCTATCGCTATGAAACTGATCTAGAGATGCGTCATCGTTTTTTAAGAGCTTTGGAAAAGTATAAAAATTATAAAACTATTATCATTGTAACTCACGGAATGCTCATGCGCCAGTTTGTGCCAAATGATAAGATTGATTTTTGCCAAGTGATTGAATGTGAGATAGAGATATAGAAAGAGGTTTATTATCGCAAAGAAAAAGGCGACATTTGTGTGTCAAAATTGTGAGTATAATTCCCCTAAGTATTTAGGGCACTGTCCAAACTGTGGGTCTTGGTCTTCTTTTGTTGAGGAGGTTGAGGTTGCAGAGGTCAAGAATGCGCGTGTGTCCTTGACGGGGGAGAAAAGACAGAAAGAAGAAATTTGCGACCGGCTTGCTGCTTGTATCTTCTCGTATCTTTGAGAAGCGTCGGGCTTCTTGCTTTACTAATCTAGATTTAAAAGATTTTTTAGAGGAAAACGGTGCTAAAAGCATAGAGTTTATAGGGGTAGATGGCAATGGCTGTGTTAAGGCTTCCGTTTTGGCAGCTACCAAGGAGAATTATTAGGTTTCTGTCGATTTGTCTGCTGTCGGAGTTGCCAACCAGAAGAAATTCTCTAAAACACTGAAGCAGTGGCAAGATTGCGGAATCAAGATTGGATAGTTTTATGGGGATCTTAATATGAAAATTATTTTTATCCGTCACGGGGAGCCAAATTACCGTGAGTTAGAGGAGCGTTCCTATACTGGATTCGGGATAGATTTGGCACCCTTATCTGAGAAAGGAAGACAACAAGCTCAGGAACTTTGCAAAAATCCTTTGTTTGGCTCAGCTGATATCCTGGTGTCTTCTGCAGTGACGCGAGCTTTAGAAACGGCTTTTTATGTATCCTGTGCTACTGGCCTTCCTTTGAGGGTAGAGCCATTATTGCATGAATGGCAGGTTTATGAAACAGGTATAGAGAACTTTGAAACAGCTAGATGTCTGTTTTTAGAAAACAAGGGGGAGTTGCTCCCAAATTCTCCTGTTCAATATGAGACAGCTGCGGAGATGAAGTCTCGTTTTCAAGAATGCATGGCTAAGTATCGAGACTACCAGACTGTGGTAGTTGTTGCTCATCGAATGCTCATGCGCCAATTTGTACCAGACGAGAAGATTGATTTTTGCCAAGTGATTGAGTGTGAGATAGAGATATAGAAAGAAGCACAATTAAATGAGCTATAAGGATTTTCAAGCTTTTACCGCAGAAAATTGTCAAGGGTATAAGAAGGTGTATAAGATTAGTATTGGAGGTTTTCTTTACTTGGCTTTTCTTCCAGTAGACTATCAAAAAATCCTTTGCATTTCTTCAGAATATATGTCCATCATCGATAGTGAAAAAAGTCAAGTCACTCCAATAGATGGGGATTACGATGAGATAGAGTTAGTAGCTATGTGTGATGGTTATGATTCACCTATTCCTATTGCTGGACAATATGGTGGAAGCCTTCCTTTGTATAATGGTAAAGACATCCGAGTGACAATGGCTAAAGACCAATCTGAAGAATATCCGATTTTAACCATTTATTGGGCAGAGAATAAAGAAACTAGGACTCAAATTTATAAAGGTTATTTACCCTATATTTTTGGATTTAGTCCTGATGGGGAGTATTATGTCCATGCGGATGATGGTGGACTGATTGTTCTGAAAAAAAATAGTTACTGATTTGGGAAATTAATAAGAGATTTTAAAAATGAAAGGATTAGAATCATCGCAAAGAAAAAAGCGACATTTATATGTCAAAATTGTGGGTATAATTCCCCTAAATATCTAGGACGTTGTCCAAACTGTGGGTCTTGGTCTTCTTTTGTTGAGGAAGTCGAGGTTGCAGAAGTCAAGAATGCGCGTGTGTCCTTGACAGGTGAGAAAACCAAGCCCATGAAACTGGCTGAAGTGACCTCCATCAATGTCAATCGAACAAAGACTGAAATGGAGGAGTTCAACCGTGTACTCGGTGGGGGTGTGGTACCAGGAAGTCTTGTCCTTATCGGTGGGGATCCAGGGATTGGGAAATCAACCCTGCTCTTACAAGTCTCAACCCAGCTGTCTCAAGTGGGGACAGTTCTCTATGTCAGTGGGGAGGAGTCTGCTCAGCAAATCAAACTCCGTGCAGAGCGTTTAGGTGATATTGATAGCGAGTTTTATCTCTATGCAGAGACCAATATGCAGAGCGTGCGGGCAGAGGTAGAGAGAATTCAGCCAGATTTTCTCATCATCGACTCTATCCAGACCATCATGTCTCCTGAGATTTCTGGAGTTCAAGGATCTGTTTCTCAGGTGCGTGAGGTGACTGCAGAACTCATGCAGCTGGCCAAGACCAATAACATCGCTATCTTTATCGTCGGTCATGTGACCAAGGAAGGAACCTTGGCGGGTCCTCGTATGTTGGAGCATATGGTGGATACGGTTCTTTACTTTGAAGGGGAGCGCCATCATACCTTCCGAATTTTAAGAGCGGTCAAAAACCGTTTTGGATCGACCAATGAAATTGGGATTTTTGAGATGCAATCAGGTGGCTTGGTTGAGGTGCTCAATCCGAGTCAAGTTTTCCTAGAAGAACGTTTAGATGGAGCAACTGGTTCGTCCATCGTGGTGACCATGGAAGGGACGCGCCCAATTCTTGCAGAAGTGCAGGCCTTGGTGACACCGACTATGTTTGGGAATGCCAAGCGGACTACAACAGGCCTTGATTTCAATCGTGCAAGTCTGATTATGGCTGTTTTGGAGAAACGGGCAGGTTTACTTCTCCAAAATCAGGATGCCTATCTCAAATCTGCTGGTGGTGTCAAATTGGATGAGCCTGCCATTGACCTTGCTGTAGCAGTTGCTATTGCCTCGAGCTACAAGGACAAGCCAACCAATCCTCAGGAATGTTTTGTAGGAGAATTAGGTTTGACTGGAGAAATTCGGCGTGTAAATCGTATCGAGCAACGCATCAATGAAGCAGCGAAACTTGGATTTACAAAAATCTATGTACCGAAAAATTCCTTGACAGGTATTAAGCCACCTAAGGAAATTCAGGTGATTGGAGTGACGACTATCGGAGAAGTCTTGAAAAAAGTATTTGCCTAATAGTCTTACTCAGTTTTAGATTGCAAAACACTTTATAGCTAATATTTATTAAAAACAAGGAGGAATTTCTGATGAAATTTTCTATGGATAGTCAAATGCAATTTCCTTTGGTAGAGTTATCGCTCAACCAAGGAGAAACAGTCTTTATCCAGCGCGGTAGCATGGTTTACCACACACCTAATGTCAGCCTCAATACCCAACTTAATGCCAGCGGTTCTGGTTTGGGGCGTTTTGTCAAAGCTGTAGGACGTTCTATGGTTTCTGGTGAAAGTACCTTTATCACTCAAGCTATTGCAGAGTCTGATAACGCCAACCTTGCTCTAGCACCAGATACTCCTGGTCAAGTGATTGCTCTTGAGCTAGGTGAAAAGCAGTATCGATTGAATGATGGGGCCTTTCTAGCTCTTGATGGTACAGCCTTCTATACAATGGAACGTCAATCTATTGGGAAGGCTCTTTTCGGGGGTCAAGGTGGTCTTTTCGTGATGACTACTCAAGGTCAGGGAACGCTTTTGGCAAATGCATTTGGTTCGATTAAGAAAATTGAGCTTCAAAACCAAGAAATAACTATTGACAATGCCCATGTGGTGGCTTGGAGTCAATCTTTGGACTATCATATCCACTTAGAAAATGGTTTCTGGCAATCTATTGGTACAGGCGAAGGAGTGGTGAATACCTTCCGAGGTACCGGTGAGGTCTATGTACAAAGTCTCAATCTTCAAAGCTTTGCAGGCTCTCTTAACAAGTATATTCAAAAAGGTTCATAATAATAAAAAAACTAGGACAGAAACCCCAAGCTAGAAGCTGGATGTTTCTGTCCTGGTTTTTTAATAAGGAGGTTGACAGCTGACAAGACAAAGAAAAGATGGTAAGATAGAAGATAAATAATTTGGTTTTCAAATTATCTTAAAAGTAAGAAAGTGTGTTGTCATGTCGTATTTTGAACAGTTTATGCAAGCCAACCAGGCTTATGTTGCCCTGCATGGGCAGTTAAATCTGCCAATCAAGCCGAAAACAAGAGTAGCCATTGTGACTTGTATGGACTCACGTCTGCACGTTGCACAAGCTTTGGGGTTAGCTCTGGGAGATGCCCACATTTTACGGAATGCGGGCGGTCGAGTGACAGACGATATGATTCGCTCACTCGTGATTTCTCAGCAACAAATGGGAACAAGAGAGATTGTGGTTCTTCATCATACAGATTGTGGTGCTCAGACATTTCAAAACGAAGAGTTTCAAGAACATTTAAAAACTGAATTAGGGGTTGATGTCTCGGGTCAAGATTTTCTCCCTTTTCAAGACGTTGAGGAGAGTGTTCGTGAGGATATGCAGTTACTTCGAGAATGCCCATTGATTCCAGATGATGTGGTTATTTCAGGGGCTGTTTATGATGTGGATACAGGTAGTATGAGAGAGGTATACTAACTTTTCATTTGTGAGTTCCTATCTTCCTATGAGATAGAATGTCTAAGTTGTCACATTTCAGCTTGAATATAAGGAATATAAATGAGCACAAGACAAGGGGATAAATGTCCATTCTTGTCTTATTTTTTATTGAAAAATCAAGAAAAAAGCGCTACAATGGTAGTTGGAAAAATTTTGTGAAAAAACACAAGTGATACATAAATACTGGAGGAAATCATGTCTTTTTCTGATTTAAAGCTGTTTGCCCTTTCTTCAAATAGAGAATTGGCAGAGCGTGTGGCGCAAGAGATTGGGATAGAGTTGGGAAAATCGACTGTACGTCAATTTTCAGATGGAGAAATTCAAGTTAATATCGAGGAATCGATCCGTGGGAAACACGTCTTTATCCTACAATCAACTAGCTCACCTGTAAATGACAATCTGCTAGAAATTTTGATTATGGTAGATGCTTTGAAACGCGCCAGTGCAGAATCTGTCAACGTTGTTATGCCTTACTATGGCTATGCACGTCAGGATAGAAAGGCGAGAGCGCGTGAGCCAATCACTTCAAAACTTGTAGCAAATATGCTAGAAGTGGCTGGAGTGGATCGTTTATTGACGATTGACTTGCATGCTGCACAGATTCAGGGATTCTTTGATATTCCTGTCGATCACTTGATGGGTGCTCCTTTAATTGCAGACTACTTTGAGCGTCGTGGCATGGTTGGTTCTGACTATGTGGTTGTCAGTCCAGACCATGGTGGGGTGACTCGTGCTCGTAAATTGGCAGAGTTTTTGAAAACTCCGATTGCCATTATTGATAAACGTCGTAGCGTGGATAAGATGAATACCAGTGAAGTGATGAACATCATTGGTAAGGTAGAAGGCAAGACTTGTATCTTGATTGACGATATGATCGATACAGCTGGAACTATTTGCCATGCGGCGGATGCTCTTGCAGAAGCTGGTGCTGTCGAAGTTTATGCAAGCTGTACGCACCCAGTTCTTTCAGGGCCTGCTATGGATAATATCCAAAAATCAGCTATTAAAAAATTAGTTGTTTTGGATACTATCTACCTACCAGAAGAGCGTTTAATTGATAAGATTGAGCAAATCTCTATCGCTCATCTCTTGGCAGATGCTATTATCCGTATCCATGAAAAACGTCCTCTATCTCCATTATTTAGTATTGAGAAAAAAATCTAACGAATTCGTTAGATCAGACAAAACTCCTAATAAAGTGATAGACCTTGTTGGGAGTTTTCTTAATTAGATCAGAAAAATGTGAAAATTTCACTAATTGTTCGTTTTTTAGTCCATTTTTTTCCTTAATCTTTCGAGAATATTGCTTGTTTTTTAAGAATATAATAAATTTTACTCGTTTTTTACCAGAAATTTTAAAAATAGTTTAAGAAAAAGCTTGACAACTTAAATATATGTGATATAATTTGAGGTAATAAGGATTATCTTTATAATTAAAATTAAACTTAAAGAGGAGATAAAACAATGAAAAAAGTTTTATTGGCATCAGTAGCAGCTCTTGCAGTATTCTCAGCAGCAGCTCCAGTTTTTGCACAAGGAGAAAACCCAGCTTCTTCTAACCAATTGATCCAAAAGAAATATGTTTCTGAACGTGATATTGCAGATCAAGCTTATGCATACGTAGAAGCTCACCCAGAAGATATCGCAGCAGCTGTTGAAAAAGAACCTTCAGTGATTGCAGCTCGTGCAGAACTTGCTAAAGCTCAAGCAATCGTTGGTCACACTCATGAAAAAGCTGTAGCAACTGCTAAAGCTAACCTTGATGAAGTTTTGGCTGACGCAACAAATTCACAACGTAACCGTGCAATCCAATACTTGCAAGAAACATACCGTAACGCAGCTAAAGCTCAAGGTAACTACTGGAACGACCCAACTGGTGTTGAAGATAACAAACCTAACCCAACTCGTATCGCTGAAGACCAAGCTAACCAAACAGGTACAGCTGCATCAGCTGACCAAGCAGCAGCTGATCAAGCTGCAACTAAACCAGAAGATGGTAAACCAGGTGCTGTAGACCAAGCTAAAAAAGCAGACGAAGCAGCTAAAAAAGCTGGCGCAAATGCTAAAGCAGGTCAAAAAGCTCTTCCAAAAACACACGCTGCTAAATAATTTTATTTAAAAAGTAGCCAATCACTGAAACTTGGTTTCAGTGATTTTTTTGGTAAAAAATGAGGGAGGAAAAGATGAGTAGACGTTCTACGACAAAGAAATCACCAATTACTAAAATAATTGCTTCAATCGTTGCAGTAGCTATCGTTGCTTTGGGAGGCTTCTTTATCTATAAAAGCTTCCTAGCTCCAAGTGGAGATAAGCAAAATGATGCAAAGGTTACTCAGGAAGCTCCAAAACAAGCCTATACTGCTAGCGCAGAAGAAAAGGAATACCTCGCAAATAAATTTAAAGGCTTGCTTGCAACAAACTCTGAGACGGTTGGTTACGTATATATTCCTGGTACACAGTTAGATGAGCCAGTCGTTCAAACAACGGATAATGCGACTTATTTGGATAAGCGTTTTGATGGCGTTAACGAACCTTTAATGGGTGCAGTCTTTATGGATGCTGATAACAAGAAGGACTTTAGTGATCGATTGACTTGGTTATTTGGTCACGCTCGTGGTAGTAAAGTTTCTGACCACCGCATGTTTAAAGATGTGAATTACTTCAGTCGCCAAGAATATTTTGATGAACACCCTTATGTTGTCATTGAAACTCCAGAGAGAAAGTATTATTATGAAGCTGTTGCTATGATCATTGTTCCAGAAGAAACAGCTTTTTACCGTACTTCTTTTGATGATGATGCAGATTTTGAGAAACAGCTAACTACTATTTATGATACTGCAGAGGTTAAGAAGCCAAATGTCAAGGTATCAGCTAAGGATAAATATCTTGTTCTTTCTACTTGTCGTGAAGAAGATGATACGATTCGTGCCAATCTCTACCTTCGACAAATTCCTGACTCAGAGATGAGTGACTTTGTCAAACAACATGGAGAAAGCCTTCAGTATAAACCAACAAGAGAATAATCTTTAAATAAAATTTTTATGAATCCTCCTCAAATTGAATGAAATTGTTTAATTTTGGGAGGATTTTTTGATTTTATAGTAAATTTCTGCAAACCCTTTCAAAATATGCTATACTGATGAAAGATGAAAAAGGAGGGTTTTTATGACTCAAGAATTTATCAATCCAAGTGATGGCGTAATCCGTCAGTATCTAGAAACCAGTAAGACTCTAGCAGTAGTGGGCTTGTCTGACCGTGAGGAGACAACTAGCAATCGAGTGACAAAGGAAATGCAGGCTCGTGGCTATAAAATCATACCAGTAAACCCTAAGGCTACAGGTGGGGAAATCTTGGGAGAAAAGGCTTATGCCAGTCTAGCTGAGATTCCTTTCCCTGTAGATATCGTTAATGTCTATCGTCGTAGTGAGTTTCTACCAGATGTGGCACGAGATTTTCTCAAGGCTGATGCTAAGATTTTCTGGGCGCAACTAGGACTTGAAAGTCTAGAAGCGGAAGAAATCTTGCGTACTGGAGGTTGCGATGATATCGTGATGAACCGTTGTATTAAGAGAGAACATACACGCTTAATTCTTGAACAATAAAAAAAGGTAGCTTGCGGGCTACCTTTTGTGTTATACTCAATGAAAATCAAAGAGCAAACTAGCCGCAGGTTGCTCAAAACACTGTTTTGAGGTTGTGGATAGAACTGACGAAGTCAGTAACCATACCTACGGCAAGGCGACGCTGACGTGGTTTGAAGAGATTTTCGAAGAGTATTAGAAAATACCGATGAGCGTTTGCATACCGAGACTAGTCAGGATGATGGCAATCCAGCAGAGAGCTCCGAGAAGAATGGATTTACCGCTGGACTTAATCATAGCGATGAGGTTGGTTTTGAGACCAATAGCACTCATAGCCATGATGATGAGGAATTTGGAGAGTTGTTTGAGAGGTGAAAAGAAGCTATTGCTGACACCTAAGGAAGTAAGGACTGTGGTTAGCAGAGAAGCTAGGATGAAGTAGAGAATGAAAACAGGGAAGATTTTTTTAAGTTTTACCCCTTGGTTGTTTCCTTGTTGACGACTTTGCCAGTAAGAGAGGAAGAGAGTGATAGGGATAATAGCTAGGGTACGGGTCAATTTGACAATGGTGGCAGACTCAAGAGTGTTTGTATTGTATAGACTATCCCAGGCGCTGGCAGTAGCTGTTACAGAGGAAGTATCATTGACCGCAGTTCCTGCAAAGAGAGCAAAACCTTCGTTGGAAAGATGGAGCCAAGAACCTAGAGTTGGGAAGATAAGAGCTGCCAAGACATTGAAGAAAAAGATAACAGAAATGGCTTGTGCGACTTCTTTTTCCTTGGCATGGATGACAGGAGCAGTCGCTGCAATGGCAGAACCGCCACAGATAGAGGAACCAACACCAATCAAGGTAGCTAGCTTTGTATCTAGGTAAAAAAAGCGCTGGAAGAGATAGGCAACAATCAAGGCTATAGAAATGGTGGATAGAATGACAGGGAGCGAAGATTTTCCTACTGCAAAAACTTGAGAGATATTGAGTCCAAACCCAAGCAAGATAACAGCATACTGAAGTAATTTCTTGGAGCTGTAAGTCAAACCAGCATCTAGTTGTTTATAGGAAGTGAGAAATGGGTGGAGAATCATGCCAATAAAGATGGCAAAGACAGGTGCCCCGACAACAGGCAAGAAGCTCCCTAAAATCCAAGAAATGATAGATATGATAAGACAGACCAAAAGTCCAGCCCAATTTTTTGATAGAAATGACATAAAAACCTCCGAAAATAAGCACTTCTTATTATAGTCTTGTCTAGAAGAAAAGTAAAGAGAAAGTAAAGTTTAATAATTATTTGACAAGTTTCTCAAATTTATGTGATAATAGCTGTACAAGAACTGTAACGAAGTCTTGGCAAAAACAGAAATACCAGAGCTCCACCTCTGGTATTTCTGTTTGTCTAGTCATATTAAAACTAAACTCAGGTTATATTTTTTGTCGCGCTTGTCTAGCCACTTTCTGACTATCCACTCAGAAATGACGTTACCGATCTAGTAATCAATAATGGTGCTAGAATAGTTGTAACGAAGATTAGCAAAACCGTATTTTACAAAGGTATACTCTGTAATATTTAAATCCTTATTAAATCAACGTTTCTAAAGAAAAAGTAGCTGTAAAATATTATATATACAGCGTATTGTTAAACCAAGACGGTACCAAAAATTAAGGTTTCGGAGCTTATAAAATAAAGAAAGATATCTCAATCAGTTGAGCTTTTTTTAGTACCATTTTGTAGCAAAGTGACATAGTCGCTTTTTATGTGGAATAGGTGAGATAAAAAAATAGTGTTTTGTTTTTGGTCGATGAAGTAGAGTAAGACATACTGGCCGATAATTTTTCCTCGTGTAGGGTACTTACTATTAATCTTTACACCAATTTTTTCATCGGCGTCAAAACCAGCCTCAGGAAAGACTTCTAAACTTTTTAAGCCATCTAAAATTTTACTCACAGTATTTTTAGCAGACTGAGGTGATAAAAGAACAGTAGTGATGTAATCATGAATACTGTCAATAGCTTGGCTCACTTCATCAGAAATAATTACTTTATAAGCCATAGCGTGCCCTCATACTGTCTAGGGAAGTCCCTTTTCCTGCTTCATATTCTCTTAAGGCTCGTTCGGATTGAGCTTGTAATTCCTCAATCAACTGTTCACGGTGTAAATCTTCTGCAGTCTTGATTGGCAAGTCCTGTTCGAGGACAATCTGCTCTATAAAAAGAGTGATAGCATCCGTCATGGTCATTCCTTTTTCCTTGATAATGGCTCTAGCTTGTTCCATTGCTAACTCATTGATTTTAAAATTGTATTGCTTAACAAGTGATTTAGTCATGGTATATCTCCGTTCTATATCGTGTATATCCAGTATATATTTTTTGAACTTTTTTTGCAAGAAAAAAACTCTTGAATATACTCCAAGAGTGAAACGAATAGGACCAGTGGTGGAGCGGGTTCTTTACAGCCTAAAGTTGAAGGTAGTGCCAAACCTGAAGCTGAATCATCAGCAACATTTGAGCAAACTGTTACCAGTCACCCGACATCATCCTATCCTTAGTTATAAGTTTAGAATAAATAAGAGAGAATATCAACAATAATTCTTATTACAACCATCTGTCCTGTACCTTTGTTTGATTTTCTTGTTTTTGAATAAATTGCCTGACTGTATCTTTCAAATGTTTCTGCAATTCAAGAATCTGACTAAATTCATTTAGACTAGCCTGATTATCTTCGTTTACTTTTTTTGTGATCTGATTTATATTGCCCCCTATCCGATTTATTTCCTTACATAACTTCTCAATACTCGTCGAAAATCTCCTAATACGTTGTCATCTTCGACTTACCTAACTTTAGTTATGCTTTCACCTCAATTCCTAGTTTCATGAGATTTTCATTGAGTATTCTAAAAACATAGTGTTGTAATAAATTTAAATGAACATACATCAGTTGCTTATGCTAGTGTGATTTTGCGGTTGGGGGGCTTTTGTAGTATAATAGTCATATGTCCTTTAAGTAAGGAGGGTATCTATGGACTTAACCAAGCGATTTAATAAACAATTAGATAAGATTCAAATTTCCTTGATTCGTCAGTTTGACCAGGCTATTTCAGAGATTCCTGGGGTTCTACGTCTGACATTGGGAGAGCCTGACTTCACAACTCCAGACCATGTCAAGGAGGCGGCTAAGCGCGCCATTGACCAAAATCAATCCTACTATACAGGGATGAGTGGTTTGATGACTTTACGCCAGGCAGCTAGTGATTTTGTAAGAGAAAAATACCAGCTAGACTATAATCCTAAAAATGAAATCTTGGTCACAATTGGTGCGACAGAGGCTCTATCAGCTACTTTGACAGCTATTTTAGAAGAGGGTGACAAGGTTCTCTTGCCAGCTCCTGCCTATCCAGGTTATGAACCAATTGTTAATCTAGTTGGTGCAGAGATTGTCGAGATTGATACGACTGAAAATGGTTTTGTCTTGACTCCTGAAATGCTGGAGAAGGCAATTCTGGAGCAGGGTGACAAGCTCAAGGCTGTTATTCTTAACTATCCAGCCAATCCTACAGGGATTACTTATAGTCGCGAACAGTTGGAAGCCTTGGCTGACGTTTTACGCAAGTATGAGATTTTCGTTGTCTGTGATGAGGTCTACTCAGAATTAACTTATACAGGGGAAAATCATGTATCTTTGGGAACGATGCTGAGAGATCAGGCCATTATTATTAACGGTTTATCTAAATCCCATGCTATGACAGGTTGGCGTTTAGGTTTTATCTTTGCTCCAGCAAATTTCACAGCCCAGTTAATCAAGAGTCATCAGTACTTGGTCACTGCCGCAAATACCATGGCTCAACATGCTGCGGTGGAAGCCTTGACGGCTGGTAAGAACGATGCAGAGCCGATGAAGAAGGAGTATATCCAACGTCGGGACTACATTATCGAGAAGATGACTGACCTTGGTTTTGAAATCATCAAGCCAGACGGTGCTTTTTATATCTTTGCTAAGATTCCAGCAGGCTATAATCAAGATTCCTTTGCTTTTCTGAAGGATTTTGCTCAGAAGAAGGCTGTTGCCTTTATCCCTGGTGCAGCTTTTGGTCAATATGGAGAAGGTTATGTGCGCTTGTCTTATGCGGCTAGTATGGAAACCATCAGAGAGGCTATGAAACGTCTTGAGGAGTACATGAGAGAAGCATGATTCAGTCTATTACGAGTCAGGGGTTGGTGCTCTACAATCGTAATTTTCGTGAGGATGACAAGCTAGTCAAGATTTTTACAGAGCAGGTCGGTAAGCGCATGTTTTTTGTCAAACATGTCGGTCAATCCAAACTGGCTCCAGTTATTCAACCTTTGGTGCTGGCTCGTTTTCTTTTACGAATCAATGATGATGGGCTTAGTTATATTGAAGACTATCATGAGGTGATGACCTTTCCAAAAATCAATAGTGATCTCTTTGTCATGGCCTATGCGACCTATGTGGCAGCTCTGGCAGATGCTAGTTTGCAGGACAATCAACAGGATGCTCCCTTGTTTGCTTTTTTACAAAAGACTTTAGAGTTGATGGAAGAGGGTTTGGATTATCAAGTTTTGACTAATATTTTTGAAATTCAGATTTTGACACGTTTTGGGATCAGTCTTAACTTTAATGAGTGTGTCTTTTGCCATCGGGTCGGTCAGGCTTTTGACTTTTCTTTCAAATATGGCGCTTGCTTATGTCCTGAGCATTATCATGAGGATGAGAAACGTTGTCATCTGAATCCAAACATTCCCTATCTGCTCAATCAATTTCAAGCTATTAACTTTGAGACTTTAGAGACTATTTCTCTCAAGCCTGAAATCAAGCAAGAATTGCGTCAGTTCATGGATCAAATTTATGAAGAATACGTAGGAATTCACCTAAAATCAAAGAAATTTATTGATTCCCTAGCTGATTGGGGACAATTACTAAAAGAGGAAGACAAATGAAAAAAATCGCAGTAGATGCAATGGGTGGCGATTATGCACCTCAAGCTATTGTAGAGGGAGTCAATCAAGCCCTTGCTGACTTTTCAGATATTGAGATTCAACTTTACGGAGATGAAAGTAAAATTAAGCAATATCTAACAGCTACAGATCGCATCAGTATTATCCATACAGATGAGAAAATTGATTCAGACGATGAACCAACAAAAGCCATCCGTAAGAAGAAAAATGCAAGCATGGTCTTGGCGGCCAAGGCCGTCAAAGATGGGGAGGCAGATGCCGTGCTCTCTGCAGGAAATACCGGTGCTTTGCTAGCGGCAGGATTTTTCATCGTTGGTCGCATCAAGAATATTGACCGACCTGGACTTATGTCAACCTTACCAACAGTTGATGGGAAAGGTTTTGATATGCTAGATCTCGGTGCCAATGCAGAAAACACAGCCCATCATCTTCATCAATATGCCATCCTAGGTTCTTTCTACGCTAAAAATGTTCGTGGAATTGCAAAACCACGAGTTGGTTTGCTTAATAACGGGACAGAGAGCAGTAAGGGAGATCCACTCCGCAAGGAAACTTATGACTTGCTAGTAGCTGATGAGAGTTTGAACTTTATCGGTAATGTGGAAGCGCGTGATTTGATGGAGGGTGTTGCAGATGTTGTCGTGGCAGACGGTTTCACGGGAAACGCTGTGCTAAAATCCATCGAAGGTACAGCCATGGGAATCATGAGCTTACTTAAAAATGCTATTACAGGTGGTGGACTTCGAGCAAAACTTGGTGCTCTTCTTCTCAAGGATAGCCTTAGAGGTTTGAAAAAGCAGCTCAACTATTCAGATGTTGGGGGTGCAGTCTTGTTTGGTGTTAAGGCGCCTGTTGTCAAGACTCATGGCTCAAGTGATGCCAAGGCTGTGTACAGTACGATTCGTCAGATTCGTACCATGCTAAAAACAGACGTAGTTGCTCAAACTGCGCATGAATTTTCAGGAGAATAATATATATGACAGAAAAAGAAATTTTTGACCGTATCGTGACCATTATCCAAGAACGTCAAGGAGAAGACTTTGTAGTCACAGAGGCCTTGAGCTTGAAGGATGATTTGGATGCTGATTCGGTAGATTTGATGGAATTTGTTCTAACCGTTGAGGATGAATTTGGAATTGAAATCAGTGATGAAGAAATCGACCATCTTCAAAGTGTGGCAGATGTATTGAAAGCCATTAAAGATAAAATCTAATATATAGCAACATGCAAGTCATGTTGTTTTTTTATTTCTCGAAAAAAGATATAGTCAATTGAAACAAGAACAAGACAAAAG